>JBAWYZ010000283.1:0-3418 GCA_037143255.1 Leptolinea sp.
ATTGGGTCAGAGCTGAAGCCAACCAAAAAAAGCCAAAAGAAGCGTTAGATTTATTGAGCTTAATCGGCAGGGATTTTAGACGCTAGCCAAAAAGAACCAGGAAACACACAAGAGAAATCAGATGGGGCGAAGGATGGTTCCAAAGAATAATTTATCTATGGAACATAATGATTTTTATTCTTTTCCCCATTCCTTTTTTCGTGTTTTTGTGCTTCGTGGTTAATTATTTGGACTTGTGCAATGAAAACTTAAGGATTAAAGGGAATCAGGTTGACCTGCGGAAGGATTTTTTCAATATCTTCTTTTCGGCAGTCTGCAGTCGCCAATTGCATGCAAACTGCCCCGGCCATAGCAATTCCAAGCCGTAGGCCTTCTTCCACCGGCCAGCCCCCAGCAATCCCGGCAGCAATCCCGGCCAGCACACCATCACCGGCGCCGGCAGTGGAAACCACCGAAACTGGAACAACCGGAACATGATACGCTTTATCAGGCAAAATCATAAGCGCGCCATCTCCACCCAGCGTGACTACCAGAGAGCAGCCGTATTTCTTCTGAATGTCCTTGCCGGCTGCGTAAACATCCCAAAGGGTATTCAACTTTTTACCAACCGCTTCTTCCAACTCCACCCAGTTAGGCTTGATAAAATTTGGGCGGCCTTCCAAACCGGCAAGAAAACAAGTGCCGCTGGCATCCAATACCACCGGAACGCCGTGCTTACGAGCTTGCGAAACCAGACGAGTGAATAACTCGTCTGGCACTCCTGGTGGAAGAGTTCCGCCAATCACCACGCAGGACGCATGGTTCAGCGATTTCGTGAAGCGCGCTTCTAAATCTGTGATATGTTCTTGCCGGACAATCAAGCTGGGAACCGCGAAAGTGGATTGTCCGCTGCCGTCTTCCATCACAATGATAGTATGCATGCGGGTTTCGCCATCCACCCAGGTGAAATCAGTTTTTGCCCCGCGCTCTTGCAGCATTTGCTCCATCTGCTTACCGGAAGCCCCGGCTGCAAATCCCAGCGCCAGGCTGGGAATGCCATAAGCGCCTAAAATCCAGGAAGCATCCGCGGCCTTTCCGCCCATGCCAATGGCAAACTGACTGGCGCGGATAGTAGTGTTTAGAACAAATTCCGGCACAACTAGAGTGCGGTCAATCGCAGTATTGGGGTTTACAGTAACGATCATTTTGTTCACACAGGCTGGCTGGCTTTGAATTCGGCAATCGTTTCGGCGCAGGCTTTAGACATGCTGATTGCTGGATCAACATTAACAGGAAACAAACTACCGGCTTGCAGAATGACACGTGCATTGCGGTCTAACCGTTCGGTGACATCAAAGCCGGTTTCCAGGTCACGGGCGAGCACAAACAAGCCGTGATAAACCGCCATCACCGCCGCCGCCGAAGACTTAATCCGAGCGCCCTGGTCGGCAAAATCAACCAGCAGATTTTCTGCTAGCCCACCGGAATGGGCGGTGGCATATTTGCTAACTTTAATTACTCCATATTTCTGAGTGTCTTCAAGAACCGGCAGCATAGGAATATTTGCTGCGCAGAAGACCAGCACATTTTGGGCATGGCCGTGTACCACTGAGCCGGATTCCGGATAGGCTCTCATTAGCGCATAATGCACTTTGGCTTCACGGGAGACTTCGCCTTCGCCTTCGATCTTATTGCCTTCAAAATCTGTCACCAGCACCTGCTCCAGGCGCAGATGCCACTGAAACTTGCTGCCAGCAAAACGCGGGGTGATGCAAACATGCTCCCCCACACGGACGGATATATTGCCGCCAGCGGTGTCGGTTAAATTGCGGTCAAACATTAATTTCCCGATTTCGGCGATACGCGCTCGGACTTCAGCATACATTATTGACATGGGTTAGCTCCTAAGAGAGGACTGTTTTTTGAACGTCTTTGTTTTTATCCAGGATGGACAGCATCTCAACCCGTTTGGCATGCCGGCCGCCTTCGCTCTTTGCAGCCAAGAATTGATCTACAATCATGAATGCCAAACCTTCGCCGACAACCCGGGCGCCCATGGCCAGGATATTGGCATCATTGTGCTGGCGGGAAAGTACCGCCGTGTACGGTTCGCTGGCTAAAACACAGCGCACGCCGGGAACTTTGTTGGCAGCCATAGAGATGCCGGCGCCTGTTCCACAGATGGCTATTCCAAGTTCCACCGCGCCAGAGACAACAGCTTTGGCAACTTTCTCGCCGTACACAGGATAATCCACCTGATCCAATGAGTAAGTGCCCATATCAACCACTGCATAACCACTTTCAATAAGATGCCTTCGGACTGCCTCTTTCAGCGGGAATGCCGCATGATCGCTACCAATTGCAATTTTCATTTACCTACCCTTCCTTCTTGAAAAGAAATTTGGTTAATACAAGGATTTTTACGACCCTGTTTGATATTAAAAACCTGTTCAATCAATGTGATTTGAGTATAACTTGTCATGAATATTTATTATCCGATTTTTCCAAATTTCATCAGACCGATTTTTTTCGTCAATACTTTGAATAGAAAACCAGGAAGCATTACCAGATTGTTGTAATTGGGTATTCTCGTATTTCCGCATCTTTGGTTATTAAAGTAAGGTTTTCTGCAATGCTTTGGGCAATAATCATACGATCAAAAGGATCATTGTGAATCAATGGTAACAATGATTCTTGATAGCAATGACAATTGAGAATCGGCAGGCATTGAATTAAATGGTGTAAGGGAGTGCAAAGCCAAGGCTTAAGCTGAATGCGTATGAAAGCATTGACAATATTCACTGGGTGAAATTATAATAGTGAAACATTCCTCGATAGCTCAATTGGCAGAGCGGGCGGCTGTTAACCGCTAGGTTCCTGGTTCGAGTCCAGGTCGAGGAGCAACAACATCTCAGTTTCCTGGTTCCCCTAACGGGGACGATGTTGAGTCCAGGACGAGGAGCCATAAAATATTTTAGGCATTTCATGTCAGGTTGTTGTTACGAAGATTATTTTTATTGTACATTGGCTGATAATGGAACGCCAATCGAGTTTCACAGCTCCCATCCAGAATTTTCAATAGATGATGTACGCAGCTCTTCGGTCAAAGAATATGGCGCGTTCTATTTATTGAACCACATCGCTCAACAGACAGACTTGCTGGTGTCGCTTCAGGAAGCTGTGCAAACATACTGGCAGGAATTGTTTATGCTAACCTGCTACCTTATCTCTTCAGGCGATCCGTTTCTTTATTGTGAAAGCTGGTTTAGCGATACAGCGTGTTTACCGGTCGGCAATATGACTTCTCAACGAATCAGTGAACGGTTGAGTGCTGTGACCAGCATGGAATACCTTGCGCTTGACATCACCTCTGTTTCTTCCTATTTTGACAATGTCACATAAGACGAATGTCCTAGACATTGGTAAGGAAATTGCACAA
>JBAWYZ010000284.1:0-3402 GCA_037143255.1 Leptolinea sp.
GGTTCTACCATTGATAATCGCTCCGCCCTACTCAATGAAGTCAGATTTTTTTTGAGCCAGTGAGTTGCGTCATCAACCGGCCAATTTCACTGTACAGACCTTGACCTTGGCACTTGCAGAAATGAGAAGGAAACGTCATAATCAATACTGTTGTATGATGTCTTATCTCATTGTTGCAGATTTCCGGTTATCATTACGTGGCATGAAACAAATTTCCAATTCATCATTAGGTAATATAAGGAGTTTTTTATGACAAAAGCTTTTACCCCAATTTCGTTAAAACTAAAACAACCGGTTCCTTCAGATATTGAAATCGCACAAGATTCTGATTTAAAACCAATTGCTCTCATTGCCGAAGAGCTTGGGTTGACCCCGGATGAAATTGAATTCTACGGGCCCGTTAAAGCTAAAGTGAAATTGGAAGTATTGGATCGGCTGAAAGATAAACCAGATGGGGTATATGTGGATGTGACAGCCATCACGCCTACCCCATTGGGTGAGGGGAAAACAACCACGACCGTCGGCTTGAGTCAGGCGTTGGGTGCAATTCTCGGGAAAAAAGTAATGACCTGCATCCGCCAACCCAGCCAGGGGCCGACGTTTGGCATCAAGGGCGGGGCTGCCGGTGGCGGTTACAGCCAGGTAATCCCCATGGAAGATTTCAACCTCCATTTAACTGGGGATAATCACGCAATCACTGCTGCCAACAACCTGATGGCATCTGCAATTGACGTGCGCATGCTGCACGAATCAGAAGCCACCGATGATCAAATGTTCAAGCGGCTTTGCCCGCCGGATAAATTAGGCAAACGCCATTTTGGTCGCGGTCTGCTGCCACGTTTGAAGAAATTGGGGATTACCAAAACTGAACCTGAGGAATTAACAACGGAAGAGCGCAGCAAACTCTGCCGGTTGGATATTGATCCAGAATCCATTACATGGAAGCGGGTGATAGATACCAGCGACCGGTTCCTAAGGGGTATCACGGTCGGAACAGGTGATGAAGAAAAAGGACATGAACGCAGCACCGGTTTTGATATTACCGTTGCCAGTGAGATTATGGCCATTTTGGCTCTTACCACTGACTTGAGGGATATGCGCAGACGCTTTGGCGAAATTGTAATAGGCACCAGCAAGAGTGGTGAAGCTGTCAACGCGGATGATTTGGGCGTGGCCGGCGCATTGACCGTTTTGATGAAGGATGCAATCAAACCCAATTTGATGCAAACTCTAGAAGGAACGCCGGTTTTTGTACATGCTGGGCCGTTTGCCAATATCGCCCACGGCAACAGCTCAATTGTTGCCGACCGGATTGCATTGAAATTGGCTGACTATGTCATCACCGAATCAGGTTTTGGCGCTGACATGGGCATGGAGAAATTCTTTGATATAAAATGCCGGACTTCCGGGCTGATCCCCAATGTGGTCGTGCTGGTGGCAACTATCCGTGCCTTGAAGATGCACGGCGGAGGCCCGAAAGTTGTCGCCGGCAAACCGCTGGATGCAGCCTACACAGATGAAAACCTGGAATTATTGAAAGCCGGGCTCCCAAATATGCTGCACCACATCAAGACCGCCCGCAAGTTTGGCGTGCCAGTTGTGGTAGCGGTAAATTCATTTATTACTGATACCGAAGCAGAATTGGCCATGGTACGCAAATCTGCGATTGAAGAGGGTGGGGCGGAAGATGCCGTTGTTTGCCGGCATTGGGCTCTGGGTGGTGAAGGAGCGGTTGACCTGGCGAATGCGGTTATTATGGCCGGAAAGAAACCCCGCAATTTCCACTTCCTATACCCGTTGGAAGTATCCATCAAAGAGAAAATTGAAACTATTGCCCGCGAAGTGTACGGCGCGGATGGTGTGGATTACTCGCCGGAGGCGGAAGAACGAATTGCGACATATACCCGATTGGGGTTTGACAAACTGCCCATTTGCATGGCAAAAACACATCTTAGCCTGAGCCACGACCCAACCTTGAAAGGTGTTCCCACTGGATTCCGCATTCCAGTGCGCAATGTCTTTGCTTCTGTTGGAGCGGGGTTCCTGTATCCGCTACTCGGAAAAATGGCGACAATGCCCGGGCTGCCCACCCGTCCGGCTTTCTATGATATTGACATTGATTTTGAGACCGGCCAGGTTGTCGGAATGTTCTAGTTTGAAGACAGAATTGTTTGGTTAATAAAAGAGCGGGATGATTAAAATCATCCCGCTCTTTTATTTGTATCCAGTATTAATTTCTAAATATTGTTCGAGTGTGCAGACCAAGTTCCCCTTTGGAATTCAAGTTATGCTGTTTAAGGATCAGTGTTTCTCTCTGACTAGGGACTCGACTTTCAAGTGCTTCGAGATCCAATAAGTCAATGCACTCCGATATTTCCCCAACAAATCTATCCATACCGAATGCTTTATCTTACTCAACCCTACCCGCTAAACCCCAACCCCTTGTCCTTCATCGAAACAAACTTGTTATGCCCGATCACAATATGATCCAACACCTCCACATCCAGTATCCGCCCGGCCTCGCGCGCCGCCCGCGTCATGGCCACATCTTCCGGGCTGGGACTCGGGTCACCGCTGGGATGATTATGCGCCAGAATAATGGACGCCGCATTATTCGTCAGCGCACCTTTGAACATCTCGCCGATACGTACAGAAGAAGAGTTCAATGATCCCTGATACAGTTTCTCAATTTTCAATACCCGGTTGCGGGTATCCAGTAACAATACCCACAGGTTTTCTTGCAATAGACCGCTCATTTCATATTGAATTAAACTGGCAGCATCCGCCGGGCTGTTGATCGCCGGTTTTACATCCGCCTCTTCTTTTGGCAAACGGCGCCCTAATTCTATCGCCGCCTTGATCTGGCTAGCTTTGGCTAAACTAATTCCCTTTTGCTTACACATATCCTCTAATGTAGCTCTATGTAACCCCAGCAGTCCACCATAATGGTTGAAAAGTCGCTGCCCCATCTGCACCGCATTTTCCCCCGGCAAGCCTGTCCGCAGCAAGATTGCGATTAATTCAGCAATCTGCAAATTTTCAGCGCCAACCTCCGCCAGCCGTTCACGCGGACGGTCATTAAGTTCAATATCTGCAATTCGGTAAGAAGAAGATGAAGAGTTGCTCATTACGAAGTTTTTCCTATAGCGGCATTATAGTACAATCCATCGAAACTGCTCAGCATATAATTAGGTCACCAACGGAAAGGAATCACGAAAAAGACAAATAGATTAGGTAGAGAGCTTGATGCTACCAAGGGATTATTAAAGTTGGACTTGCCAAAAATATTTCCCCTTTCTTCTTTCGAGATTTTTATGCTTCGTGGTCGTTTATTTTGTTCCTTAGCGGTTACAATCCAACTATCACAGCATTTGCAAAAGAATCCTGAAAAGAATATAATTC
>JBAWYZ010000285.1:0-3399 GCA_037143255.1 Leptolinea sp.
ATATCATCCCAAAACCAGAATGGCGTCTGCGCAAAGAAACTTATATCTCACATATTAAATCAGCCTCTCCCTCCGTCCGGTTGGTATCTTCCTGTGATAAGGTGCATAATGCCCGCACCATTTTGGCAGATTACCGTGAGAAAGGCGATGCAGTCTGGGAACGTTTCAAAGGTAGAAAAGATGGTTCCTTGTGGTATTACCGGAGTTTGGTAAAAGAGTATAAAAGTTCTGATGAATCTCACCCGGTCTTTAATGAGCTCGAGAGAATCGTACGAGAAATTTATAGACTGGCTGGGATCGATTATGACCAACCCTGATTTGATTTTGCTGCACGCGCCCAGCGTGTATGATTTCCGCAAAGAATCGATTCTTTACGGCCCGGTTAGTGACCTGGTGCCTTCTACACCTGTATTCGAGATGTACCCAATCGGTTTCACTACCATGGCGGAATACCTGGAAAGAAACGGCTTCCAAACCAGGATCATAAATCTGGCGGTGCGCATGTTGGAAGACAGCCGCTATGATGCCGAAGAGACCATCCGAAAACTGAATAGTCTGGCTTTTGGAATTGATCTGCATTGGCTGCCGCATGCCCACGGATCGGTGGAAATTGCCCGGATCGTCAAGCGCTTGCATCCTAAACAGGCAGTGATTTTTGGCGGATTTTCTTCTTCATATTTCTTTCAGGAATTAATTCAATACCCGGCGGTTGATTTTATTATTCGCGGCGACTCAACCGAGGTGCCGTTGCTGCTGCTCATGCAATACCTGCGTTCCGGCGGAGCTTTGCAACCGTCCGCACTTTCTGCGGACGGCCGGGCATTGGAAGTCATCCCTAACCTGACATGGAAAGATGCCGATGGGCAGATGCATGCCAATCCAATTTCTTATAGTCCAGATACATTGGATGATTTGCTGTTGGACTATTCTTATGTTCTAAAAGCGGTGGTACGCTACCGCGATCTTGCCAGCGTAAAGCCTTTTCGTTCGTTTATGCAGTATCCCATCACCGCTGCACTCACCACGCGCGGCTGCCGCTATAACTGTGTGACCTGTGGCGGCTCGGCCTGCGCTTTCCGGGGCATCCACAACCGTCCATCTCCAGCCTACCGCTCACCGGAGATGTTGGCGAAGGACATTCGACGAATCGGCGAGTTTAGCCACGGGCCGGTATTTGTTTTGGGAGATATTCGCCAGCCTGGCAAGGATTATGCCGATCGTTTCCTGAATGCTATCAAGGGATACAAGAAACCCGTATTCATTGAACTATTTGATGCAGCAGACAAATCCTTTTTTGATAAAGTTTCCAGGGCGCTGCCCAACTTCACTGTCGAGATTTCCATGGAATCGCATGACGAGGTTGTGCGCAAATCATTTGGGCGGCCATATTCAGATGAGGCCATCGAGCGCACAATAGATTATGCGCTCGATGCCGGCGCCAAACGGCTGGACCTATTCTTCATGGTGGGATTGAAAAAACAAACCTACCAGTCTGTTATGGATACGGTGGAATATTCCCGCAAGATGTTGAAACGATACGCTGCTGGAGGCGATACGCGGGTGATTCCGTTTATTTCGCCGCTGGCGCCCTTTTTGGATCCGGGCAGCCGGGCATTCGAAGAACCTGAAAAACATGGTTACAAATTATTTGCGCGTACCCTGGAAGAGCATCGTCAGTCGTTGTTGGCTCCCAGTTGGAAGTATGTTTTGAATTATGAAACCGAGTGGATGAGCCGTAATGACATCGTCAATGCCACTTATGAAGCCGGCCGGCGACTAAATCAGGTTAAGGGAGAATTTGGTGTAATCTCACGTGAGATTATGCTCGCCACCGATGAACGAATTGAGCGGGCAAAACTGTTGATCTCTGAAATCGACCGCATTGTATTGACGACGAATATAAAATACCGCCGCCGCGAATTGAATGAATTGAAACACCAGGTGGATAATGCTAATTTAAGCACAGTGTGCGACAAACGCGAATTGGAAATACCCATCCTCGGAGCGCGGATCAATATTCTTCAAGCGGCCGGTGTGGTAGTAAAAAGTTGGTGGAAAGACGTCAACCGGTCATAATCTTCAATCTCAATAGTGCTAGTTGAGGAAATAACCAAAAAATTATCATGGAGAAAGTTAGCCAATGCATATCGTTGTTACCAATGATGACGGCGTTTTCGCACCCGGTTTGCTGGCGCTGGTTCAAGCGCTGAAGAAGCTGGGGAAAGTCAGTGTTGTAGCGCCAGACCATAACTGGTCGGCGGCGGGGCATGTGAAAACAATGCACCGGCCGCTGCGAGTGAAAGATGTCGAGTTGGAAGACGGTACCCCGGCCCGCGCCTGTGACGGCGCGCCATCTGATTGTATTGCCATGGCTGTTCTGGGATTACTGCCAGAACCAATTGACTATGTTGTTTCCGGCATCAACCCGAATGCCAACCTGGGGCATGACATGACTTACAGCGGCACAGTAACTGCCGCCATGGAAGGCGCTATCTGGGGCATTCCATCCATTGCAGTATCGCTGGATGCGCCGGAATTTCACCGCGGTCATCTGGATTACGATCCCGCCGCGGAGATTGCCAGGCGGGTGCTGGAAAAACTGACCACCAATCCGCTGGCGCCGCAGGTAATATTGAATGTCAATGTGCCATATCTGCCGATTGATCAGATGAAGGGTTATGCCATCACCCGGCAGGGACTACGGATTTACCGGGATGAATTAATCAAACGGGAAGATCCGCGCGGGCGTCCGTATTACTGGATTGGCGGAGATGCTCCCAGTGGAGTCAAGGAACAAGGCACGGATATTGGTGAACTGGCTGAGGGTTATGTTTCCATTACCCCGGTACAATTGGACATGACCGCGCACCATTTGCTTGAGCCTATCCGCAAATGGGATTGGAATATTTGAGATTAACCAATAATTTTGCTATACTGATTTCATCTATTCGTATTTGTTGATAGAGGTCTGAAAGGAGCGGTGGCAATGCAATATAAAGTACGCGATTGGATGGTAGACCTTATTGTTTTTGTTGACCCCGATAGCTCGGTCAGCGATGCACTGGCGCTAATGCGGCGGCGGTATATTCACAGCCTGATCGTCCAGAAGTCCAAAGATAATCCGGAATTTGGAATTCTTACCTCAACGGATATCAATGATAAGATCGTTTCCCTTAACCGCAATCCGTCCACCCTTCAAGTGCACGAAATCATGACCAGCCCGATTACTTCTGTAAAGGCCGAACATACCTTGCAGGAATGTGCCGAGATCATGAAACAAAAACACATTCATCATCTGCCTGTGGTAGATGACAAAGGCGCCCTGGTGGGGATGATCTCTGCCACCGACTTTCTGGTGGCCGCCGAAGCCATGGGGCGGGAGCCGGGGGAGAAGCTGTC
>JBAWYZ010000286.1:0-3395 GCA_037143255.1 Leptolinea sp.
TCTGTCCGCCGTCCGGCAAACTGGTCAAATCTGAATATGGAAGTGAATACTTAAGATCAAAGATCCCTTTTTGCATCAAATCGTCATCAAATAGATATAGCACCGGGTTGACAAAACCTGCCAGTAAATTACCCCCATGACGAAGCACACGATAAGATTCACGCCATACTGGACGGATATCTGGAACGAAACAGTTCGATACCGGATGTACAATAAGATCAAAACTTTCTGACGAAAACATAGATAGATCGCGCATATCCCCTTCAACTGTCTGGATAGCCAAATTCTCGCGCCGGGCAACCAAGCGATCCCGTTCCAGTTGCCCGGGACTATTGTCCAAGACAGTAACATTCGCTCCGGCGGCGGCTAATATGGGAGACTGTTGCCCACCGCCAGAAGCCAGGCAAAGCACATCGCAGCCTTTCAAATTGGCTGGAAACCAATTCTGCGGCACCGGAATAGTCGGCGTAAGCACTATCTGCCATTCACCCCGCCGAGCTGCCACTATCGTTTCAGAAGATACGGGAACCGTCCATTGATTACCTTTCTCAACTTCTCGGTTCCAGGCATCCCGGTTATAAGTACGAACATCATTTACTTTCATTGTATTTTCCTTTTCAAACGATTTAGGATCATCCGCAAGATTCCTGATCCGATTATCATTCCCAAGACTTCCAACCAACGATAAAGAGAAGCCAGGTCGACTTGTTCTGCATAACCACCGTAGAAATCAACATTGGCATTAAAATCCAAGACAGGGAAAGGCAGAAAAATTCGGTTAAATATTATCAAGACTACAAATAAATAAACGATTTCAAGCGGGTGAAGCTCCTCTTGTAATAAATAAGCGAGAAAAAACACCTGGGGGATGAACATATAAGTAATATAGCGCATCATGTCATGCCCACCATAAAGAGTCAAGAGGAATACAAGACCCATATAGAGAGCTAAAAACCAGTGATAGGGGCGCAGCTTGTGCCATACTGAACGCCAACGTTGCGGCGTTAACAGCACAAAGGTGGGTAGAAAATAGCCTACCACGACAAATAATAAATTACTATCTCTCCAGATGTCTGCAGGCAAAGTAATAAGATTAATCAATGTGGACGGCACCTGCAAATCAACAAATTGGGTATTTTCCGTTACCGGGATCAACTTGCGCGGCAGAATAACCGCCAGAGCGGTTGCAATTCCGATCAATGCGATATGAAGCCATAGTTTCATATTTGCACGATTTCTCAACCAATCTCTGAAGTAAGTCAACGAGAGGATCGCCGGAGGCACAGCCAGGAGTTCTCGAAACTGCAATCCAATCACAGCAACAAGCACACACCAAACGGTCTGCTGAGAAAATAGGGCTAATACCGCCAACAACATCAATATGTAGGCAAGATGGTCGGGGCGGGAGACGTCAAAGAGTAAAAACTTAAGATTGAACATCGTAAAGCCAACCACCGATATAATCATGATAGATGTTTTCAGTCCAAACCCGAGTTTTCTGACAAGAAGATGGATGCCAAAAAGTTGTAAGATTCCACCGCTAATCGCAATAATTGTATAAGCCTGAAAGATTGTAAGGTATAGAACGTCAGCCAACCAACGGGCAAGCATGGGGGTTGCAAAACGATAAACATAAGGAGCGATGTTCGTCCCCCGCAACCCATGTTCCGCAAGTAAGTAGAAATAACGGACATCCCAGGGCATTTGCTCTATTTCAAGGATATTGGTAAACTGATCAACCAGAAAGACGAGTAAGACGGAAACTAAAAGCGCTGCGTAATCCTGCCATAAGGATCGGCGGAAAAAAGGTAATGCCAGGATAAGCAACAAACTCACCCCAAAGAACCAACCCATGAAAGGTGCAAAACGTGTCAGATAGGGAAGCATATATTGATCGGTGGCAAAATGTCGCCAGTACATTGCAAACCAGACACTGATAAGAAGCCAGAAAATGCTGAAACTGAACGTTAAAGCCAGACCTACCTTAGAGTAAAGCCACCTCGACCAGACATCCGCAGCGTGCTGTCCCCATGCAGGTCTGAGGATTGTTTTTAATACCAATGAAATGCTTAATAAGCATAAGAGAAAAGCACCTGTTGTCATTAGCCAACGCGGGCGCGATAGACCTAAAAACCAGGCGTTCTTCGGGTCGCCCGGCAACGCCAGGATGTAGATCAAAACAGCAATACTACAAAGAGCAATCAGGGATATGAGCAGATGAAAGACTTTTTGTCTGCTTTGAAAAAAATTCAAGCGATAAACCTCCAAGGAACCATATCTATAACGGATCAAGCTTTACGCAGCGAATGAGCGATCGTTTGGGAAAGATCAAGGTATTGGTCGAGCATGCCGCCCTTCATCCTAAACGAATATACGAAATCCAGACACATCCCCTGCTTTCCAAAAGACGGCAGCGGTGTACCGCAACGCGGGCAACTGGCACTGATGGAGCACTCATGTTCCCTACCCAATTTACAGGCTGATCCTTTCAATTAAGGCTTCCAGATAACGCGATTTCACCTGCTGGTTTGCCAGGGCGCGTTTTACAGGGGATAATTTGAGAATGACTCCCAGAACGGCTGCCATAGACCGGTGACTCAACAACACGCGGTTATCGAAAATGAGGTCTTGCAGCCCACCGCGTTCGATTGCCATCATCACCGTACGATGGACGGTGTTCAAAGGTGTAATAACACGTTCGGGACGCTCATGCAGATGGATACCATCACGGTTACATACGCGCACACACACCCCACAACCCAGGCACATATCTTCATCCACCTTGGCGCGCTTCATTTTTGGAGCATGGGGGTCATTGGTTGAAACAAGCATCATCGCCTCTACCGGGCAGATATTGACGCACTTGCCACAGCCATTACAATCCTGGCTATCTATTACGGGGATAAAGTTGCTGGTATGAATGGGGCGGGATGCACCGAATTTGCGATGAGCAATCATCGCTTCACAACAGCAACCACAGCAATTACAGATAAAACTCACAGCCTGACGGACATTCTCGCCAAACTGCACCAGATTGTGATCGTAGGCTTTTTGTAAGAGGTCGAGTCCTTCGGCAACATCCACCTGGCGGGCAAAACCGTGTTTGATCAGCGACTCGGCGGCGCCGTTAAAGGTCATACAAATTTCGTCCACCGGCGCGTCGCAGACCTGGTTTACATGCCTGGCTTTATGCCGGCAATAACAAACCCCGATACCCATATACGTAGCCGTCTTAACCACCTCGCTGGCACGTTCGTAATCCAAAACATGGGCTTCGGGCAAGATGGTTTCATTAACAAAAACTCGTCCAAGTTGGGTCTCACCGCGGGCAATGAGAGCGCCCATGAAGTCATCTTCAATGGTTAGATACTGATAAAAGAGCTCGCTTAGCAGCT
>JBAWYZ010000287.1:0-3392 GCA_037143255.1 Leptolinea sp.
CCATTTTATTACTTCAAATTGTAAGGATAAAAAACTGTCAAGAACTATCAGAATACTGCATTATGGATCGAGAAAACAGATTAATTCCCTTGGATTTGGCTGTCGGATGGAGTGAGGGTAATCCATTCTTTCCCTCTTATTGTTTCCATCTCTCTAGCGTCGCCATAACTGACCTTATCTCTCCTTCGAGGTCGGGATGTTCTTCTATCAAACGTTGCAGCTCTTCGATCTCACTCTTCAACTCCTTCTTCGTATTGGTTACCTTCAATCCATCCACGTATTTAGCCAGGGCATCTTTTGTCTGCATTTGTAGTAGATCGCTGCGCCCAAGTCCAAATTGGGCATAATTCATCCTTGGCATCATCTTCAATGCTTTATTAAAATAGTTTTTTGCTTCTACATACCTTCCCTTCAGCAGATTAAAATCTCCTAAGCGTAGAAATAAATAAGGATGGTTAGCTTGCAGTTCCTCTGCCATTTTTAAGTCTTCTTCTGTGTGTTCAAGGTCACGGATATTGAAATAAATAGAAGCTCGGTTTCGGTACCACATGGCTTCGTGAGGAAATAATTGGATAGCTTTGGAATAAAATTCGATAGCTTGGGAATATTGTTTCTGTTTATCAGATAGATTTGCCATGTTGTTCAATATACTTGCCACTTCATGGGGGAGCTCGAGGTCGAGATATAGTTCCATGGCTTTATTCAAGAAGGTAATGGCATCAGGAATGTTTTCTTCTTCACCGTAAACATCCCCCAGCGATCTTATGCAGTTGGCTTCGCCCAGGCGGTCGCCGATGGTGTGGAAAAGGGTGAGGGCTTCCTCATAGCGGCTGCGCGCCTCGGGCAGTTCGTCCATGCGAACATGCACATCCCCCAGCGATCTTATGCAGTTGGCTTCGCCCAGGCGGTCGCCGATGGTGTGGAAAAGGGTGAGGGCTTCCTCATAGCGGCTGCGCGCCTCGGGCAGTTCGTCCATGCGAACATGCACATCCCCCAGCGATCTTATGCAGTTGGCTTCGCCCAGGCGGTCGCCGATGGTGTGGAAAAGGGTGAGGGCTTCCTCATAGCGGCTGCGCGCCTCACTGATGTTGTCCCCGTAATAGTTGCGTTCTCCCTCCTTGAATAGGATAATTGCATATTGTTGGGTGGTGAGTTGTAATTCTGGTGCTAAACCAACATCAATGATATCTGTCCAATGAGGATGGTTATACTGGTAAGCAGCTTTAGAAACTTCTCTTTGCCAGTTTTCAAAAGCACTTTCGGGATCTACAAAAAATTGGTGATAGATAGCTGTATTGTTGTTACCATTAGTGGAGTAATAATCTAATGCCTTTTTCTGGAATTCTTTGAATTCGCTCGGATTCTCACGTTGCAAATAAGCAATTTGTGCCTGTCTTACCAGGTCGTGAACTTTCCATCGAGAATTATTTTCCTGGATAAAAGAGAATTGCGTGAACTCGTGAAATGCCTTATTAATGTCGATCCCCAGAATCGCTTTCAGTGTTTCGGCGTTGAAATCCCGTAATAATGCTGACCAGCGTACCACTTCACGCACTGGTTCGGGAAGATTCTTCAAGATTCTGCTGTATAACCAATCGATGACGTCTTCTCGGTTGACAAGTTCAGGAATAGCATTTTCTGTTATCCCTCCTGGTGTGCTTACCCAGGCTTCAGCCGCCATACGCGTCATTAAGGGGTGTCCTTTCGAAAGACGATCGAATATAACCTTTCGGAATGATTTATCCTTCACTCCTAGCTCACTCATCAGCGTATCACTGTCTTCACGTGAGAGCGGCTCTAACCCGATCCCATTCTCGCTGCATAAGCCATCTTGAAGCGCTTGGATTTCGTTGATAAAGGAAAGTTCTTCCCGGCTTGCTAGAACGATTCGTAAGCCAGGTAACAGGTAGTGAGCTCGTTCCAGGGTGAGCCACAAAAAAGCTACCTCTTTGCAAGCTGACCGCTGTTGATAGAGGTCATAGTTATCGATGAGGAAAACGATCCGCTCGCCTTTTGGGATAGTATCCAAGGCATCTAACCAATGTTCTGCCAGGTCACGCACTGCCTGACGTTCATACTCGCGCATGATCTCGTTTGCGTTTGCCTTCTGACTCTGGTTTATCTGTTCAGAATCTTCCACATGCATACTTTGGTTAATGCTGGATCGTACTTGCTCCAGTCGTTCCAGAATTGCCTTGCGTGCCTTTTTGAAATCCTGATAAGTGCGTTGTGTTAATAAAATTCGAAGTTGCTCAATAAGGAGCATTAATTGAGATGCCAGGTCTTCTTCTTTATCATCATCTGGTTTGTCTCTCAATCCCAAGCTGAGGCGTGCACTGGGAATACGGTCTCGTTTGCAGCGGTTTACCTCCAACCATTTCAACAGTGTTGTCTTTCCGTGACCGGAAAATCCAGTGTAAGCCAATATCCATCCACTTTCGGGTTCCCACAGACGATCGAATGCTTTGATCGCTTCAATTCGGTCTTTAAAATAGCGGATATCACTCATAGTTACTTCCTTATTCCATGTGTTGTTTTACGTCTATTGACCTCTCGGTAGTTTGTTCCATACTCCCGCCTTTGCCTTTCATTATTTGCTCTACCCCTTCCGAATCCACGACTTTCTGGCTTTTTCTACTGCTGCGCTTATCGCTTTGTTTATCTTCACTGGCAGTTAAACCTTTCCAATCTTTAGCGGTACCGACCAAATAGTTAACGAGTGCAGATACTCCAATTGCCGCTGCCCCTGTCAGTGTCCAAAAACCGCCTGGAATTGAACGCCAATCGAAGGCAAACCAACTTACCAAGACTACCACCAGGATAGCAATACCAATGATCAGAAATAAGTATTTAAATTTCATTTTTTTACTGCCTTCCTCTATGTTATTATAAAGCAATCATCAAAGGTGCAAATTTACACTTCACCTATTTCTCAATTATTATAACATATCTGTTTGCGAGAAAACTGATTTTAGCCAGGGAAGCGGCAGCGTTATTTTTTCATACCACTCTTAAAAAACAAATCTTTGCTCATTATCTCTCCCAGGCTTTCCACAGTCATCTGCGCGTCAGGGTGGGATCTGCCAAGGGCGATGATGCAGCCTATTCCGGCGGACTTTGCCGCCTGAATGCCGGGCGGAGAATCTTCAACCACCACACAATCCGGCGTTGTCAGTCCAAGCAGCGCGGCAGCCCACAGATAGACATGCGGGGCGGGCTTGGTGGGGCGCGTACCGTCATCATAGACAATATGTTTCTGCGCGAACCAGCGTGCCAGTTGAAAGTGCTGGCGGAAAAATTCGATATTCTCTTTTTCCAGTGAGGTGGCGATGGAGCGTGGGATATCATGCTGAACAAGGAAGTCCAGCAGTTCCACCGCCCCGGGTGAGAGA
>JBAWYZ010000288.1:0-3376 GCA_037143255.1 Leptolinea sp.
CAAACAGAGGTGTTTTGATAAATTCAGTAATTGGGGAAGTCACATTCAAAAAGTAATCCTGCTAAGGTTTTTTGCCATTGATACCAGACATTTTTGCAACCTTTTACCTACAACGCTCCATTACCACATAAGGGATATTCGCTGGCAGTCCAAGGCTTTGCAAGTAGTAAGCGCTTTTTGTTTCCTTACGTATCTGCAATATGCTTTGTGATTGAGTAAGGATTATTATATAAATATTCTTGCTGCTTGACTAGGGGTGATCAAAAAACCCCAATATCCTTTTTAGGACACTGGGGTTAAAAATTATTTCTGCAAGTACAGCATAGGCTCAACTTTCAAGCCTAAATAAAGATAATTTGGCCGCCTTCGGTCATATCCATAAAGTCGCCGGCTGTAACGATGTCAAGAACACCGTCAATAAAATCTTCCTTCTTAAGGCCAAACATATCGACTGACATTTTACAGGCATATAACTTGGCGCCGCCATCAACAAGCATTTGCAGATATTCGCGGACTGGTGGAACGCCCAGTCCTTTCATCTTCTTGTTCATTAAAGCGGTCGCGAAAGGAGTCATTCCAGGAATTGCGCCCATCCATTGAGGAATACCGATGTAACCAGGCACACCCATTAAATTCATTTTCATACTAGAATTGGCAACCGGGGGAATTTCGAGATGATCCACCCGGGCTTTGTTGATTAAATCCATTCCCCAGAAGGTGAAGAATATGGTTACATCAATACCATTTCCGAGGGCAGCCCATCCCATAATCAGAGCCGGGTAGGCCATATCCAGATTGCCTTTTGAACAAATAAATGCTACTTTTCGAGTTTCGTCAGCCATTGTAAGACTCCTTGAATTTTCTTGGGTTCCACGGGATTTCTCCAGCGGATTGTATGAATTAAACGCAACCTTCGGGTTTGCCAAGACCCGCGATCTTTGCTACCTTTTTAGCGGGGCCTTTCGGGAATAACCCAAAGAGATCTTTTGTGGTGATGCTGCATCCCGTGGTGATGGTACGCAAGGTGGGGGATGCTCCTCCACTGGAAGAAGCATTTAGACGCGAAAAATCAATGACTTTCCAATGGTCAGCCGTCAATTCCGAAATTCCTTCTTCTTTGGCCATTTCAACCGCAATTTCCTTGGTCCATTCGGCTGGGTTGGTCATGAAACCATCATCATTCACCTGAACTGTTGCACCTGCAATTGTCTTTGTTGCCATATTTCACTCCTTCTGCAAAATTGATATAAAAATGGGTTTTCTTTTTGGATCCGTTTTATTGTACTTTGCCAACCATACTAAAGGCGCTTGGCAAAGGAACTTCAATACCCTTTAACATCAGGTTCCAATACATGGTTCTGAAGGCCAGTTTTCCCCAGTGATTGATGGTCGATTCGGCCAGCAGGGTGAATGGCCCAATACCGGGGATGGGATAAGTTCCGGGAAGCGGCTCAATCTCATAATTGAAGTCAATCAGAACTGCCTTGCCAAAACCTGATTCAATAAAGCAACTGGCGTGCCCATCAAATTTTCCATGCATTTCTTTTCCAGCCATATGCGCCAGCATGTTTTCTACAACATACTCCATCTGAAAGTGGATAGTCGCGCCTGCTTTGGAGGCAGGGATATTATTGGCATCTCCCATCACCCAAATATTCTGCCATTTAGTGGATTGCAAGGTGGCTTTATTGGTGGAGATAAAATTTAGCGGGTCTCCCATGCCAGAGCGGGCGATCAAATCTGCGCCTTTATTAGTGGGGATGGTGAACAAAAGATCATACGGAATTTCACGTTCATCAAAAGAGCGAATTACATTCTTGCCCGAATCGACTTCGCCGATATTAAAATCGGTTTCGGTCTGGATGTTTTTCCGGACGAGAAGATCGCCTAATGCTTGGGCTGCTTTTGGTCTGGTAAAAGCTCCTGAAAGTGGTGTAGCAAATACAAGTTCCACTTTGTTGCGGTTCCCTTTATGGGTAAAATAATCATCAGCCATGAAAAGAAATTCCAACGGAGCCACCGGACATTTGATCGGGTTTTCTACAACGTTAACGACTAACCGGCCGCCTTCCCACTTATTGAGAAATTGGTGCAAAGCGACAGCGCCTTCATGAGTATAAAAATCAAAGATGTTATTCCGCCAACCCCCATTTTGTAACCCCTCGGTTTCTTCAGGGTGAATATCAACTCCGGTCGCGACAATTAAATAATCATAATTAATTACCTTGTTTTCCAGAGTCAATTTCACCCGGTTTGAATCGGGTTCAATGAGTTCTATATCCGAGATAATGAATTCGACATTGCCTGGCACAAACTTCCGCTTTGGCTGGATGACATTCTCAGGTTTGATTTTGCCGAAAGAAATAAATAAATAGTCTGGTTGATAAAAATGTTTTTCATCTTTATCCACCAGAATCACTTTCCAATCATGCAAATCTAGCTTGGAATCCATCTTTCTGGCAATCATGGTTCCGGCTGTTCCTGCCCCCAAAACTAATAATGTTTTCAATCGTTCCTCCTTAGGATATCTGAGTTAAATCTGCGATTTTCTTCAGGCGATGGGCAAAACCCAATTGTTCACGAAGAATACTTTCAAATGCAGTAGCTGCTGCAATAGACCATGTCTCTAATTGGATTTGTTGACCCGTCTGCAGAATGGGAATCTGATGATAAGCAGTGGTTAATTGGTTTCCGGAGATGCCTAATCTTGAACCTAATTTTTCCAGAAAGGCCGCTTTTTCCTCAGAATTATCTACTGCGAGAAAATACCCACCGGCCAGAAAGAGACCAATTTGTTCATCACCGACATTTATCAGAGTTCCCACATAGTTCAATCCGGCATGGCAGATAAATCGGTTCAAACCATTGGTGACTTGTCGTGCAAAGCTACCATAGGATGACAGGCAAGCCTCAGCCGCGGCTGGATTTGCTTGAAAGACTTGGCAAAGCTGGCAGGGCTTGCTAATTTCAGTTATCAACTCGCCCTGCGGGCTGATCAACACGGCAGAATACTGGCTGACCGAGGCAAACAAATCCTGAATAGCTTGCAGGCAGTGAACCGGCAAGCCAGTTTCTTCGGTGGTTTTTCCGTTAACGCCAATCAACTTTTCACCTTTGAGCAGGCTTTCCACGTCTGCCCTGGTAAAACGCCATTGGTGCCCGATTTTAGTGCCTTTTAAACGGCCGTCATTGAGCATCCGGTAGATTGTAATGCGGTCAACCTTGAGAATATCCAAAACCTGGCGGGTGGTTAGAAAATCTTCCAATGTTATAACATCCTATAACATATTATATTATACTATAACAAAATGGATAGTGACAAAAATCACAAGTTTAAGGTGACATTTCTTGATATTGCTTTACAAGATTGCCGTGT
>JBAWYZ010000289.1:0-3363 GCA_037143255.1 Leptolinea sp.
ATTCAGGAAGGCTGGCACAGGTTATAATGGACTTATTCTATGAACGAACCGGTCCGCTAATAAATCGGGATGGCGTTCTTTAAAGTTTAAATCCGCCTTGCAGAAGGTATGGAAAAATTACACAATTCTCAGGAGGCATCCCATGGCAGTAAAAGTTGGTATCAATGGTTTCGGTCGTATTGGCCGCCAGGTTTTAAAGGCAATTATTGAGCGCTCAGGTGGCGATTTGGAAGTTGTTGCCATCAATGATTTGTTTGATAGCAGAACCAATGCGCATTTGTTTAAATTTGACTCGAACTACGGCCGTTTTGATGGCACTGTAGAAATTGCTGAAAACGACCTGGTTGTCAATGGCAAACTGATCAAAGTCACCGCTGAAAAAGACCCTGCCATGTTGAAATGGGGCGATATGGGCGTCGATATTGTCGTTGAAGCTACCGGATTGTTCGTAGATGCCGCTGGCGATCCCGCCAAGGGAAAAGCCGGCGCTCGCACTCATATTGAAAAAGGCGGCGCAAAAAAAGTTATAATTTCCGCCCCCGCCAAGAACGAAGATTTGACCGTTGTGTTGGGCGTCAACGATGAAAAATATGATTCAAAACTTCATCATGTAGTTTCCAACGCATCCTGCACCACCAACTGTCTGGCCCCGGCCGCTAAAGTACTGCACGACCTGTGTAACATTCAATATGCCACCATGACCACCATCCACAGTTACACCAATGATCAGGTCATTTTGGATCAGGGTCACAAAAAAGAATTGCGCCGCTCCCGCGCTGCCGGTTTGAATATCATCCCCACTTCTACCGGCGCCGCTAAAGCGATTGCTCTGGTAATGCCTGAGTTGAAAGGCAAATTCGATGGCTATTCCCTGCGCGTACCTTCCCCCACCGTTTCTGTGGTTGATTTCACCGCATCGGTAGAAAAAAGCATCACCAAAGAAGAATTGAATGCCGCCTTCGTGGCTGCCGCCAACGGCAAGTTGAAGGGCATCTTGGGTGTAACCACTGGTGAATACGGAGATCCTCTAGTTTCCACCGATTTCAAGGGTGATCCCCGTTCTTCCATCGTTGATCTGCAATACAACATGGTGTTGGGCGGAAACCTTGTAAAAGTTGTTGCCTGGTATGACAATGAATGGGGTTATTCCTGCCGCACCGCTGATCTTGCCAAATTGATGGCAAAATTCCTTTAATTCGGAAAAACAATTATCGATAAGAATGCGTAATCCCTGGTCGAGTGATCACTGGATTGCGCATTCTTCTTAATCTATTGAAATAGGCGAGGGAACATGTTCAACAAGAAAACAGTTGAGGATATGGATGTTAAGGGGAAGAAAGTATTGGTGCGGGTTGATTTTAACGTACCGATAAAAGATGGCAAAGTTGGCGACGATACGCGTATCCGGGCTGCCCTGCCCACCATTGAATATTTATTGAAAGAGGGCGCGGCTGTCATTTTATGCTCCCATCTGGGGCGTCCTAAGGGTGGGCCGGATGCGAAGTACACCATGAAACCGGTATGCGAATACCTGAGCGCTTTAATGAAGAATCCGGTTGCCTTCGTCGATGATTGTGTTGGGCCGGTAGCGGAAGCCGCTGCCAGGGCGTTGAAACCTGGTGAAGTTTTGCTGCTGGAAAATACGCGCTTTCACCCGGAAGAAGAGAAAAACGATCTTGACTTAGCCAAACAGTTGGCATCCCTGGCGGATGTATTCATTAATGATGCTTTTGGGACCGCTCATCGCGCCCACTCATCCACTGAGGGTGTTGCCCGCTTCCTGCCGGCTGTTGCTGGCTTCCTGCTGGAAAAAGAGATCAAATATCTGGGTCAGGCCATTGCTGAACCGAAACGTCCATTTGTTGCCATTCTGGGCGGATCAAAAATCAGTGACAAGATCGGTGTTATCAAGAACCTGTTGGTTAAGGCAGATGTCATTCTGATTGGCGGTGGTATGGCCAATACCTTCTTCAAAGCCCAGGGATACCCGGTAGCGGATTCACTGGTAGAAGATGAAGCTCTGGAAACTGCCCGCGAACTGTTGAAAAATGGCGGCGATAAATTACGCCTGCCGGTGGATGTTAACCTTGCTGACAAGTTTGAAGCTGATGCCGCTCATAAAGTCATGGATATGGGACCCATTCCGGATGGCTGGCGTATTCTGGATATTGGACCCAAGACCATGGAATCATTTGCCAAAGCTCTGAAGGGCGCCGGAACCGTAGTTTGGAACGGTCCGATGGGTGTTTTTGAATTCCCCGAATTTGCTGAAGGTACCTTCGCAGTTGCCAAAGCTGTGGCTGAATGCGGCGGTGTTACCATTATTGGCGGCGGTGATTCGGTGGCTGCCATTCAAGAATCCGGCCTGGCCGATAAGATTACCCACATTTCCACCGGCGGCGGCGCTTCGCTGGAAATGTTGGAAGGTTTGGTTTTGCCCGGTCTGGCAGCTTTACTGGATAAATAATTGGTGACTTTTCGTTCATAGAATAATTAACCACGTAAAAAGAAATCAAACCCTAGGGGTCTTCAAGAACCTTAGGGTTTTCTCGATTTTCAATCAGAAGTTTAAGATGTCAAATAGGTGTAAGATTTGTGAATTACAAAAAGCAAATCGGAGGAATAAATGAAGATAGTTGGAAAAATCATACTCGGTTTATTTGGAATTGCAATTGCAGCATTTCTTTTAATCCAACTGGTTCCGTATGGGAAAGACCATACCAATCCACCTGTTGTGGCAGAGCCGGACTGGAACTCACCGCAGACTCGTGAGCTTGCCAAACGGGCTTGTTTTGACTGCCACAGTAACGAAGTGGTTTACCCGTGGTACAGCAATATTGCTCCGGTTTCCTGGCTGGTGCAGCGTGATATTGATGAAGGGCGCAGCATACTCAACCTATCCGAATGGCAGGCGGGCAGCTCTAACGCGGGAGACATTGCCAATGAAGTTGGTGAGGCGATCAGCGAAGGGCAAATGCCATTGCCGATTTATGTGGCGCAACATCCCACTGCAAAATTGACGGACGCAGAAAATCAGTCACTAATTGATGGAATGCAAGCTTCTATGAAGTAAGGGTAAATCCCCTGGCGACTTGAATGGTTGATGTGTAGGGGCGGATGGCTATCCGCCCTGAGTGTTGGATTAAAGAAAGCCGGTGCAAGGCATGCGGGTCAGTTCTTGCATCCGGTCATGAGAATTGCTTAAGTAATGGCTGAAATCTGTAAAGTGTGGTCGAATTTCTCTGAGGGAACTGGTCCACGGTGTGCAATAAGTGGTGAAAACTGCCGATTTTCGCTTATGGATGACACTTACTCGAAAAAAGACCGGAAATCTAGTGCAAATACAGTATTTTGCTATAATAC
>JBAWYZ010000290.1:0-3360 GCA_037143255.1 Leptolinea sp.
TTTGTCATTGGGTTGTGCTTCTATCCCCAAAACTAAAAACGGATTTGGCCTGCGAGTGGCAGTTTTCATTTTACCCAGCCAGAATCCAAACGAGCAAAGCCACCTTCCTCCATTTCCGTCTTTAGAATTGGGGGAAGGCCGCAGATGGGGGCTGGGCGAGAAGACAAATCCATGTAAAAGTTCGTCCGTACAGTAAGGCTAGCTGCTACCGTTTCGGATGTAGTTCCCCAGAGTGGGATTCAATCAAAATTGGCCGCAGAAATTAATATCCCCTCGCCCTGGGTAAGCCAACGCACCTCAGCCTTTGGAGCGGTAACCTGGCAATTCTTCTGAAACTGCCAAGGGTCGCCGCCATGTTCCACAAACATCCAGAAATGGGTGGGGATAACCATTCGCGCGCCGGTCAAATGCACCAAATCGGCGGCTGTTTCTGAATCCATGTTGCCGTATGCTCCATTGATACACGGCAGCATCACTTGCGGCTGCAAGCCGATTGCCACCCCCATTTTCTCTGGGCGGAAAGCTGTATCACCGGTGTGATAGATGCGCAACCCGGCATACTCAATCACCAGACCTACAGCATCCGGCGCCAGAACACCATGATCGGCAAACACAACCATACAGGTAAAATCGCCGAACTGCATCTGCTTGCCGGGGACTAATTCATGAATACGGTATCCCTCGCTGCCAGCCAGATAGTAAAACTTTACACATTCCTGTGGGCCGGCAAAATGAACCCGCGAATTACGACAAATTATGGGGATGGAATCCACATCCATGTGATCATCATGCGCATGTGTGCTGATGAACCAGTCGCAATCCACATCCTCAGCAGCCAGAGGTGGCGGCATAATGCGCTTCCACTGCGAACCAAAAATCCGTTCCACTGAATGGCTCAGGTATGCATCAATAAACAAAACGGTTCCAGCAGGAGATTTAAGCACAAACCCAGCCTGACCAAGCCAAAATAAGCCAACCTGTTTTTCTTCCGGTTGCATGATTCGGATGCGTTCTACCAGATTGGCCATGTTGATTTACTCCCTTTTCGGTTTAACGCACGCCGCGCCAGACAGCATCCAGCGCACGCAGGCCGCTGAACTCGCGCAGATACTGTGCATCCGTGGAAAAATAGATGTCTCCGCGGTCAGAATCGAGGCCGTGATTGGGCAAGTTGTCAGCGGCCAGCCACAGATTCCAATACGGCAGATCATAATCATGCGCCACGGCAGCAGTCACTTTGTTGATGGAATGATCACCTTCAATATTGTCAATCTTTGAGGAAAGGATGGGCAAGATACCGTGCGCGATTGAATAGTCTACTACCTGACGAAGAACTTTTTCATAGGCTTCGGCGCTGCTGTTCTTCCAATTGGTACCCATATTGATAAACAGGATGGACGGCTTATTAATTCGAACTTCACATTCCAAAGGAGATTCACTGGGCTGGCAGAGTTTTATATCTGACCATACCGGACTTAATATGGAAGAAATTCCGAATCCGGCTTTTACAGCAACACCATTGCGGATGAATTGACCTTTGAAATTAGCAATCGTCTCTGCCAGTGCCACTTCCTTATCCGACAGACGGTAACGGTCACCATCAAATATGCCCATAAACACATTGGGGACTGACTGGCAGTCGCCTGCCACAGAGTAACGCTGCGGGTTATTGCCCATCAATAATCCGCGCTGATAGATCTCCTTGGCTCGCTTACCCGGTGTCGGGACGACCGGCCACTGTCCCCAACCTTGCGCTGTGAAATTATTTTCTGGTGTTGGGCTGGGGCCCTGGGTTAAAGTGGGTACGACAATTTTGGTGACAGTCGGCGTTACCCGAACTGCCGGGGCTCCAGAAGGTTGAATAGGCTGAGTTACTGTCGATTGGGTGGGCAACGCTGCAGACAGGGTTTGAACCTGATTCGCAACGGCAGTTTGCTGCGTATCGAGCGCCAGCACCTGTTGAACAACTGCTGTTTGCACGGCAAATGTGGGGTTCAGTTGTGAAACAGCGGCCTGCCCGATGGACGAGCAAGCGGTAAGAAATAAGAATATTATAGGAAGAGTTCGTTTCATAGAACAGCAATTTTAACCGATAACGGGAGAGAATTTATTTTCTGGTCAGAAAAGGTATTTGACCTGACTTGCCCTATCCTGTCTGCTTGCGTTTTTCAAATTGGGCGTTTAGATGGCCGCACGGAATTCGGTCTTTTTGGTATGATTACCCGTAACGGCTTTGCATATCTATTTTGATATCAGCGAAAGCATACAAAAAGATATGGTTGGATTGACCGATGAGTAACCCATGGTTCTTGCTATCGTCTAATTGTATTTTTCGTGGATTTCGTGGTTATCAATTTTGGGATTGAGCAGTTATGATTACATTATTCTTTCTCACAGGAGTTACGTATGAAAATTGCAATTACCGGTGCCCAGGGGCTTCTGGGTGAAGAACTCATCCGAACATTGGGTGCACAACACACTTTGTTTCCATTGCCGCCTCACCAAGAGCTAGACCTCGCGGATTTCAGCGCAACCCGCAACTGGCTGCTGGCCGCTAAACCGGATGCTATTATCCACACCGCCGCTCAGCGCGATCCCGACACTTGTGAAAGGGATCCAAATCTGGCCTGGAATAACAATACGCTGGTCACTTTCAATGTGGTCAATGCTGCCCGCGAACTGGATGCCATCTTCGTACATGCCAGTTCAGACAGCGTCTTCCCTGACGACCGGGCGGAGCCTTATCATGAATTTGATGAACCCGGTAATCCGGTTAGCGTTTACGGTCGCTCCAAACTGATGTCCGAGAAAATGGTACGCCAGTATTTACCCAAACACTTCAACCTGCGGCTGCCACTGCTCATTGGAAGGACGGGCGGAATCACCAGAAACAATCTGCAAAAGGTGCGCCAGGCTTCCCTTTCATGCCAGAAAACGACTGCCGCCGGTGATGCAATCTCCACCGTTTGTTCGGTGCGAGATGTTGCCCGCTCGGTCGCAATAATGCTGCAAACCCCTTTTTATGGCACTTATCATTTCGCCAATCAGGGCGAGATTTCCCGCGCCGGTATTCTGAAAGCCTTTCTGCAGGCCATTGGGTTAGATCCGGATTGGGTGGCTGTCAGCACTATTGAGGAAATGAAGAAACCTGCCAAACGTTGTCAGCACGTCTGTCTCACCAGCCGTCTGCTGCAGCCGGTGTTTGGGATAACCCTGCCCCGGCTGGCCGATGCCCTGGCTGAGATTGTGTCCGATATGAAGGTTGATGGTACCATTTAACAAATCCGATATCAAATTGCTTTCACTTATCCTGACTGTATATTATGCCTATGCGCATTTTTCTTTATGACGTGGTAATGC
>JBAWYZ010000291.1:0-3358 GCA_037143255.1 Leptolinea sp.
CCCAGCAGGCTGTGACCCAGGCGCTCCAGAAACAGAATCAAGCCAAAACCGTCGCCGCCAATATCTATTATGGCAAAGTGGCGATTGCGTCAACCGGACCCGGACTTGGGTATTCCGTCTCTCCGCAGTTTGGGGCAAGCCCTTATTTTATCGTTCTTGACCCGACCGCGAATAGTTATAGCGTGGCAACCAATCCCAATGCGGGCGGCAGAGCAGGTCAAGACATTCAGACTGGGCAGTATATGGTCGATTTGGGCGTCAGCAATGTGGTGGCAGGTGGTTTTACCCCAAACGCAATGCAGGCGCTCCAGAACATGCGGGTAAATGTCTATCCAGGTGTAACCGGTCCGGTGCAGGATGCAATCAGCGCTTATGTTTCGGGGAATCTGCTTGCGGGCAACACATCGCCTGCCGCCAATTATCCGGGAGGCAATCGCATAACGGGCAGCGGCAACTTGAATCAACAGGTGATTTATTAAAAATGAAAAAGCCGAATATTCGCAAGGTAATCACACGGCTGGACAGAGGATTGCTCTGGCTGGGCCCAGTATCCGTTCTGGCTTTTGTGGTGTTATTGACCGTTATGTACGGATGGGTCGGCGATATCGTTCCACCCACCGAAGAGACTCCGGAAACACCAGAAATCAATCTGGCCAATCAGGTGCAAGTTCCTGTCCCAACCAATGGTCAGCAGGCGGCGGGGGGGCAATTGGCTAACGGTGGCATCCAATTTCCTTCCGGCATCGGTAGTGGTCAAATTCAGTTGATCGACAATCCGACGTTTCCTGCGGGAATCGGCAATGGTCAGATTCAATTGATCAACAATCCGACTTTTTCGGCCGGCATTGGAAATGGTCAGATTCAGCTCATCAATCAGGCGATACAAGTACCTTATTTGGGGCTGAGCTTTGGTGATCTGGCTGCTGCGGTGGCCAGGGAATTGAAGATGGAGCCTGGAACAGGGCTGTATGTCAAGGCTGTGGTGGTGGGATCTCCCGCAGAAAAAGCCGGAATCAGAACAGGTGATGTGGTTCTGGAATGCGACCACCAGAAAGTCAACTTGCAGGATCAGGTAGGTGTCATTTTGAAGACAAAAAAAGCAGGCGATGTAATCAAGCTGGTTGTGAATCGAGGCGGAAAAACCCAATCGTTTCATGTAAAGCTTCAAAATACACCGAACGGGCTTGTTCAGGCAGCGGCCACCCAGAACCCTAACTGGATGGGAGCCGATATTCAGGACATTGATGCGGTCATGAAGCTTCAGTTCAATCTACCGGAAAAAAATGGTGTCATTGTCAGTCATGTCACAGCTCAATCGCCAGCGCAAAATGCCGGACTTAAATCCGGTGATGTCATCAGCCGTTTCGGGGGTACCCGCATCAGGGATGTCAAGCAGCTTCAATCCCTGATATTGGCTGCTCAACCCGGCAGTCAGGTGCAGCTTACGGTATTTCGAACAGGGCAGTACGTAACCTTGCCGATGATTCTGGGTCAACAGGCGCCAACTGCTCCAAAAATTCCGTTTTTGGGTCCTGCGGATGTGGCAATTGAGGGCGCATGGATTGGCATGGATGTGGCCGAACTTTCGGCCAATGATGTAACCTCTCTGCGGGTGCCGGTCGGTACCAGCGGTGTGCTGATGGCGGATGCAGAAGGACCGCCAGCCAGCATGGTGGGGTTTCAGGTGAACGATGTGATTACCGCCGTCAATGGCGAACCGACACCGGACATGAAAAGTTTTGCCGCCGCCACCCAGAAGCAGACGGGCGCTGTGGTGGATGTCATTCGTGGGGAGAAGCATCTGTTCATCAGCGTACCCCCTCCAGGCTTTACCCAGCAAGGCACCAAGATCAAAACTGGACTGGACAACAAATTTAAACAGGTGGCCGCAGCAATACCGATCGACGGCTACCTGGCAATTCTAACAGTTGGTCCGGAAATTAATGCTGCAGTCGCCCCAAATCTGGCTAATCCACCCTATCTTGTCATTGTGGATCTGCAAAAGGATTCATACGCTGTTACCAACGCAGTCGATCAGACTATGATCTCTGAATTGACAAGGCAATACAATGTCAAAGCGCTGGTCTGTGGTAATATTTCAGAACAAACCGCTCAAGTGTTGGGTGCTAGCGGTGTTGTCATTTACAGTGGTGTTGTCGGAACAGCCCTTGAGGCGATCGGCTTATATCAGTCCAACAGTCTGTTGGCCATGCAGGGATTTTGATGAAGCGCTGTGCAGCAGATGGACTTTTTGCGAAGCCATCCTTTGGTTTTCCAGATCGGGCAAATGAAAAAGAATAGAAATTTTAAAATCAACGACTACTTCTGGCCGATAACGGTTCTGATGCTGCTGGCGCTGGGCGCCGTATGGACCAATGTTGGGTTTAAGCAAAATGAAGTGTTGCCAAGCAGTCCGCAATTGGCGGTTCCACTCCCGGTTGTTCAAACCCAACCGTTGCGTCAGGAGAGTGTGGCTTCACCCGTAACGATCCTGGCGGTTCAGGAAGATATCAGTCGTGTTGTTTCAATGGTCAGGCCGTCGGTCGTTGGGATATTCAGGACCAACACCAGCCAGCTCCAGTCGAACCCCAATGGATTGGCCTACTTGGACCCCTATCAGTCAAATGATGGTCTGATTGGCTCCGGCATTATCATTGATTATCGCGGTTATGTGCTTACCACATTTCAGACAGTGGGCAAGTCCAACCCGGTTCGGGTCACAGTATTTACCGGTGGCAGGCGGGATTACCATGCAGATGTAATCGGCGTGGATCAAAAAACCGATCTGGCTTTGTTGAAGATCAGAACAGAAGACAGTTTCGCAGCAGTAATACTTGGGAATTCTGACTTGGTAAAGGTGGGAGACATTGTTTTGGCCATCGGCAGCCCCTTTGGCTTTGCCAGGACCGTGACCATGGGCATCATCAGCAGCAACAACCGCCAACTGAACATAAATGGCGTCCGTTACCCGGATTTGATTCAAACTGATGCCTCCATAAATCAAGGCAATGATGGAGGGCCGTTGGTAAACGTAAAAGGCGAGGTTATCGGAATCAATATGGCCTGTTTCATGCCAGACAATCATTTTTCCGGAATCGGATTCGCTATTCCGATGAATGATGTGATGGCCTTTTTGAATGCTAATTTGTAACCATGGCAAAAAAGACGTGACAGCTAATGGCTGAGCTGACTGGTTCAATTTAAACGCGGGTAAGGATAACAAAATGACTGGCAGATATATTGTGTTCGCCCTATTCTTGGTCATGCTGATCGTTGGTTTGGCTTCAGGCGATTTCCTTGAAACGTGGCGCAACGGCGCCACGCTTTGAACTGCCTGCATCGGGTTAGGTTAACCTCT
>JBAWYZ010000292.1:0-3332 GCA_037143255.1 Leptolinea sp.
GTTATAATGGAAAACATCTCGGTGATTGCATCTAAATGGTCGTCAAAACGCTTTTGATAAAAACACTCGTAACTTCGCGAATAAGTTGTCATCACTTCAGATTCGTATTGGAGGCCATTCCCCCTAAGTTGGCTCCGGATATCGCCGCAACATCGCTTGCATTATAATTTTTCCCGGCACCTGCCCCGGCCTGGGCTGTGTATGCGGATGTGGATGTAGATTGATCAATGCCGCCGTTCAGAACAACTTCGATGGCAGCGCGGGAATTACGGGGGCCTGTAGCTATCGCGCCGACAACGATAAGGCCGTCCGTGTCGGTTTGTGCAGGCACACCGGTTGTAGGCGGTGTATCAGCATTGTTCCAGACCCTGACATTATAGGTATAACCGCTTCCCAGAGTCGCATTCACAATCCAGGGGGCTCCGGCGTTAAATTTTGCCATCCATTGTGATCCGGGCGCTGGCTGTGTGCTTGCTGCTGTTCCGATCACGTTACCATTTAACGCAAAATTCCATCTGGGTTGAGGAACTTGTCCCGAAGCCAACGCTGTCTGTATCTCGGTTTGATTCAGTGCAACGAATAGGCTTCGCAGCATGGCGGTTGCATGTTCAACACCGGATTCGGCGGCGTAAAACGTGGTACGTTTTACTTCTTCCGCCGAAGAGAGCATGGTTTCCGTCGTAGAGGTATTGATGGCTGTTGTGCCAATGATGGTCAAGAGCATCAGAAATATGAGCGCAACAATCATCGTAAAACCGCTTTCGTTACTTACAGGCCTAATCATCTTTTTGCAGCATTGCTTTATCATCAATTACTCCATGTACGGATACATATATCGAGTTTGTTGACAGCCTACCTTGAATAATATTGAGACTATCCTTTAATATTTCGAGGTTTTATCTCAAACTGAATGAGTTGGCGAAGGTATTTCTCGGAAACGGTTCCGACAACATGATCCTCAATAGGAGGTCGGGTATTTGGCAACTGTCCTGGCAGCGTACGGCTGCTTCTGCCCAAGATGGTGATCCGTATCTGACGGACCTGAGACATCTGAGTATTATCCATAACCACATCGTTAATCCATCTATCCACGGTACCGTCAGCAGGTACCGTGATATCCAGTCCAAAAGCAAGCTGAAAGTCTTCAATACCCTCGGCAATCGCACCGGTCACGTTGGCTGGTTGCTGGTTTCGTATCAGTGTGCGGCTTGCGCTGTCAAAACTATAGGTTACCGTAACAAGTTGCGTTGCACTGAAAAATTTGATTGAGCTGTTTAGCGGGATAGTTGTTGAAATACCAACTCTCAATCCAGGGCATTGCAACATGCTGACACCTGTCACACTTGAAACAGCAAAAACATCAGAAGTGATATTTGTCGGAGTAAGGGGGTTGACAACTCGGGAATAAACCGCAGAAAATAGCGATGTCCTGCATGGACCCACCGAAGTCCACGAAGAGTATGGTGGAGACGGAGGGGAAGGGGTTGACGTATTTGTCAAAATTTCGGCTACTGTGATTGTTGGAGGTGTTGAAAATGTAATTAGTGTTGGCATCAACTGTGGCAATGCATCATTGCAGGGGTCATCATAATCCACATACGAGATGGTCAGCGAGTCGTAACCGGAAGTACCTCCGTTGGTATTGACCAGCGGAAAGACCGGATTACCTTGGTTGAAAAAGGCACTTCCAAATCCGCATCCAGCCATTCGAATATCCCGCTCAAGATTCATTTTGGCTACGCGAAGGTTCTGCTGCAGGGTGGCCATTTCATCCTGATGCGTGTAGGATCGGTTGGTGATCGAGAACACTTGCACCAATCCGGCCAAGACAATTCCGGAAACGGCGATGGCGACCAGCAGTTCAATAAGTGTAAACCCGGAATCAGATCGTATTTGGAGAATCTTTTTCACGCTAAGTTCCTGTTTGAGCGATAATGGTTTGAAACACGACGGATCTTGGGACTTTATCCGGCCAGGAAACGGTCACGGTGATGGTCTTGGAGCCAGGAACCGGCACTCCGTCTTGTACGGCGGTAGTTCGCGTGAAAATGCCCCAGGAAGATAGGTCTGTTCCAGTTGCAGTTGAAGGAGCTGACGGAACACTGTCGTAAGGTATATTCTTGTAAGTTTCAATTTGATCTTCCGCCAGCGAAACCGCCATTGATTGCTTGTTGGCCTTGGCAGCTCCAGAGATGGCAGTTGTCTGAAGTGCTGCCAGCCCAAACAACCCAATGGCCATGATCGCTATTGCCATCAAGGTTTCAATCAGTGTGAATCCATTTTCATTGGGAAAAGTTTGCATTGTGACCATCCGTATTATCATGCGCGATCATCTATGATGATTTTATTCTGCCTGTAGTTAAAACCTCGACCTGGGATGTGTGTCCCGTGGAATTTCCGAAGTTAATTGTTCCGCCGCTGCTCGTGCCGTCAGGATAGAATTCCACTATGCCTGGAAAACTTGTTATGTTGACTCCGGCATACTGCGACATATTGGTAGATGGCCTTATGCTGGCCCCACTGTTATCGTCATCTGCAGTGCCACATATATTATCTTTTCCGCAGTGTATAACTTGATAGCTTGCAGCACTGTTAAACCGAACCGCCCATCGGGCATTCTGGCGAATAGCATCCATACGGGTCTTATGAAGGGTGGAATACAAATCCCGGCTGGCGCTGCGAAGTTTCATTCCAGAAGCAAAAGAAATATAATTGGGGACGGCAATGGCAGATACGATAGCCATAATCGCAATAACCACCATCATCTCAACCAGTGTAAACCCCTTATCTTTTCGCATATTCAATAAATCCATCAATCCGCCAATTCAAAAGCAGTCATATTCAACATTTTTGCCGAAAGATGAATCCAACACCAAATAAACCCCGCTTACGGCTGGAAATATACAAGCAATTCACATACCGAAATATGCTTTAAAAGACAATTATATCAGCAATACGCTGGAAAGCAACCATAATGATATTTAAAAAACCTGTTCCCAAAATCGCACTGCAACCGCATTTATCTGCTGATTGTGTGTCATGAGTCATCGTCTGGATTAAACGATTTTCCCTAAAACACCGGAAGCAAAACAGGAGTCATCGACAAAAATTGTAAAATTACAAACGATATTTTGCCAAAATAATTTTTACTGGAAAAACGTTTTCTTTCCAGCAGAATGGATAATTCATGACTAAGAAAAATATCAAGAGGATACAGCTTTCCAATTGTGGAAGTAATCGGAGCAATAATGAGCCTGGGAGAATGCTGATTCATTGCCAGCAATTCCCGGAGGCATCCTGAAGTGGCGTAATTCATAGGTTTATATTTTTTG
>JBAWYZ010000293.1:0-3308 GCA_037143255.1 Leptolinea sp.
AAGCCCAAGACCACCTATCGCGTGGAATTCCAAACCGATGATTTGGTGCATCGGGCTGTGGACGCCGTGAAACGGATGGAATCCATTGAGATCCCCAAAGTCAATGTGGTCGCCGGGCAAGTTGGGGTCACCAAAGGTGGAGTGACCGCCACACCCATGAGCGTAGCAGAGGAAAGGCTCACTTATGGCAGTCACCTGGTTCCGGATGTGCTGGCTTATCTTCAGAACGAAACTGAATTGACCCGCTCGACCCTGGTGCGCATCCTCAAGGAATCAGGACGGTTGAACGAGTTTTTCAACGACCCGCAGCGTTTTATGGATGCGGTCGCCCAAATTATAAAAAATGAGCTAAATCGCTTGCTCGTAGATGGCATCAAATACGAGAAGATTCCCGGCAATGGCCCGGATTCTGAGTGGGAAATGATGTTATTCAAGAACGAAGAGATCGTCAATTATCTCAACTCTTTGCAGGTAAATAAATCCATATATGAATATGTTGTGTACGACTCGGATGTGGAGCGCGAGTTTGCCCATCAGTTGGATCAGCGTGAAGACATCAAATTGTTTTTCAAATTGCCCGGTTGGTTCCAGATCGACACCCCGGTTGGAAAGTACAACCCGGATTGGGCAATTGTCAAAGAAGCCGATTTAACACTTTATCTGGTTCGTGAAACCAAAGGCACGCGAGACTTCATGCAATTACGCATTAGTGAAGCTGATAAAGTCCGCTGCGGGAAAAAACATTTTGAGGCTTTGGATGTGCCGTTTGCAGTGGTGGTGAGTGCGGGGGAAGTGTAAGTTCGGTCTTCTTATAAATAATTTCGTGAATTTAATTTACTGTCCGCCCTTAGCCTGCTTTTCGCTTTGCAGCGTTCTTATACCATTCCTTACCTGGGTGAGGTAGCGTTCCATCTCCATTTCCAATTTGGAAAGAGATTGCAGCACGTAATCATCCGCCTCAAGGCGGGTATTTACTGCCTCGGTTTTGGCTTCGGCAATGATCTGGTTGGCGCGCGTCTGTGCGGCCTGGACGAGAGAATCCTGTTGAATTAATTGTTCGCCCTTTTCACGTGCCAGGGCAAGGGTACGGTTGGCTTCTTCCTGCGCCTGCGCCATAATGCGGTCACGCTGGGCCAGCAGTTGTTGGGCTTTTTTGATTTCATCTGGAATCGAAACACGCATCTGGTCTATCAAATCCAGCATGCGGTCTTCGTCTACAACAACACTGTGGGTGAACCAGATTGATCGACTTTCGTTGAAAAGTTCTTCCAGACGGTCAACCAGATGCAGAATATCCATTCCAACCTCCCAATCATACGCTGCGTCTTATGTTGCAAGGTTTAGGCCAGGCCGCATATGATACCTGTATGCTTGGCATTTAATCCCGCAAGGATGTCATGTGGATATTCGGACGATCATCCGAAATCTCTTTGAACTTGTTATTCAATGCTTCGGCCACATGCGGGGGAACCATGGTTGATATATCACCCCCCAGTGAGGCAATTTCGCGCACGGTGGTTGACGAAAGGAAGGTATGGTCTTCATTGGTGATCAGAGCAACCACTTCAATATCCGGCGCCAGGCGGTGATTGGCCAATGCCATGCGGAACTCGTATTCAAAATCCGAGAATACGCGCAGTCCGCGCACAATTACCTTTGCGCCAGACTGACGCGCGAAATCAACAGTCAGGCGGTTGTAGCCGTCCACGCGGATGTTGGTTTCGTTTTCAAAAGTCATTTTTGCCATGGAGATGCGCTCTTCCGGTGAGAAGAGCATATTTTTCAGCGATTTGTTATATACAGCAATGATGACTTCATCAAACAGTTTGGATGCCCGTTTGGCAATATCGATATGCCCATAGTGGATGGGGTCAAATGTTCCGGGAAAAATTGCGCGTACCATCAGCTTACATCTCCCTGGCCGTTGCCCCAAAAATCATTCAGGGCGCTGGCAAGCATTTTGTTTTCCGGATTTTCCAGGTTTGGATCCGTTTCAAAAACCTGCAGAGCATGCCGCCGGGCATTTTCTATCAAATGCACGTCGGTTAGTTTTGCCATGCGTAAATCCGCATAGCCGGATTGCCGCGTTCCGAGAAAGTCGCCTGGGCCGCGCTGCTCGAGGTCTTTTTCAGCCAGAACAAAGCCGTCATTGGTTTCTTCCATTACGGCAAGCCGTTCGTTTTCCAGCGCTGCATCGGAATCGGGGATTAATAAACAGAATGATTGCGCATCACCACGTCCAACCCGGCCGCGGAATTGATGTAATTGCGACAGCCCAAAGCGGTTAGCGCTTTCAATCAACATCACCGTTGCATTAGGGACATCCACACCCACTTCGACCACTGAGGTGGATACCATAATATTCGTGACGCCAGTCCGAAATTCCTGCATTCCGGCATCTTTTTCTTCCGGTTTCAGCCGGCCGTGCATCAAGCCCAGTTTGTAATTGGGGAAAATTTCCGCTTGAAGTCGTTCATATTCCTGCACGGCGGCATTATTTTCATCGCTGTCTTCGCCTTGTTCCACCAATGGATAAATGATGAATGCCTGGAAGCCGCTGTCAACCTGTTTGCGGATCAGCCGGTAGGCCCGTTCGCGCTCCAGCGGATGCACGACATGGGTTTCGATGGGGAGTCTGCCTTTGGGCATTTCATCCATGATGGATAGATCAAGGTCACCATAAACTGTCAACGCTAGTGAGCGTGGAATGGGAGTAGCTGTCATTACCAGCAAATGCGGATTCTCGCCCTTTTGGCGCAGAGTGGCCCGTTGGGCGACTCCAAAGCGGTGCTGCTCGTCAATGATGGCAAACTGAAGTTGTTGGAACACTACCGGACCTTCGATGAGTGCATGCGTCCCAACAATGATTTTAATCGTACCGTTGGCCAAAGCCTGACGGATTTCGGTTTTCTCGGCTTCCGGCGTATCGCCGATTAACAACCGGATTTGGTTGGGCTGTAAAGGGGCATTCTCACCCTCAGTCAGCAACCGGCTTAAACCACGGTAATGCTGGTCAGCCAGAATGCTGGTGGGTGCCATAAAAGCTGACTGCGCGCCTGCATGTGCTATCAACAAGGCGGCCAGGGCGGCAACAACGGTTTTGCCGGAGCCGACATCTCCTTGCAGCAAGCGGTTCATCGGTCTGCCGGAGACAAGATCGGATTGTATGTCTTGCACGGCGCGCTGCTGTGCGGCAGTCAATTCATAAGGCAAGCGGGAGATTTGCTCTGCAAGCCAATTTACTGGTACGCTAAATTTGCGGGCGGTGTTGGCCTGCCACAGCGCTTTTTGACGTAGCACGCCCATTT
>JBAWYZ010000294.1:0-3286 GCA_037143255.1 Leptolinea sp.
AGCTAATTCCGCAATTGCTTGAGAAATGGCGAGAAGGTTTCAAAGTCGTCACTGGCTGCCGCATCAGCCGAGAAGAACACGGTCTGCGACGACTGATGTTTGACTTGTTTCATCAGTTTTTTCACCGACTTACCGGCCGGGTGATGCCGGTCAACAGCGGCATGTTTTCCCTCGTGGACCGGGAGGTGGTGAATCATCTGGTGGCAGCCAGAGAAACCAACTTGTTCCTGCCCGCCCTCAAGTGCTGGTATGGCTATCCGCAAACCACCATCAGCTACGCTCGCAAAGACAGGTCTGTGGGCGAGCCCAAACAATCTTTCAGTAAATTGTTCCGCTACGCGCTGGACGGTCTTTTTAGTTTTTCCGATCTTCCGTTACAATGGATCGCTGTGATCGGAGCCATTATTTGTCTAGGCAGCTTTGGGTATGCCGGCATTTTGATCGTCGAAAAGATTCTTCAACTATTTGGTTTTTTTCCATCCTTGAGGGTGCTGGGCTTCACCACCTTGGCTGCTGCCGTATTATTCTTTGGCGGGCTTAATTTACTGGCTTTGGGCATTGTGGGGCAATATCTGGCGCGAATTTACCGTGAAATTAAGGGCCGCCCGCTTTATGTCGTGCAATCGATTCTAACTTCAGATGAACCCTGAAGAATACAACAATCTCGCCAGGGTTGAGGAGCACCACTGGTTTTACGCGGGCAAGCGCGAGATTGTCCGTTTCTGGATCAATCGCTGCCACCCGCTCATGCCTTCAGACAGGCTTGCTGACTGCGGCGCGGGAACAGGTATTTTTGCCGGTGAAATGCGTGCATTGTGCCAGGTAATGGCCGTGGATGATTATGAAGAATCCCTCCAATTACTCACGGCGCGATTGGGAAAGGATGCCGTGCTGAAAGGCAGTTGCACCGCTTTGCCCCTGGCGGACAATTCTGTGGACGTTTTGACAGCGCTCGACGTGATTGAACACGTTCAAGATGACCAGGCGGCCGTAAAGGAATTTTTGCGTGTGCTGCGGCCGGGTGGGATTGCAGTAATTACGGTCCCTGCCCTGATGGCGCTCTGGAGCGACTGGGATGTGACTCTGCGGCATCATCGCCGCTACAATGCCCGGACACTTCGGAAAACTATTCCTGCATCCTTTGAATTACTGCAACTGAATTACATTAACGTGGCCGTGCTGCCCATCGTGTTTTTGATCCGAAAATTTCGCGCCTTGAAACACCGCGCGGGCTTCAAAACATCCGCGCGTTCGGAAGACAGAATTCCTGCTGAATGGCTTAATAGTTACATGCGCCGGGTGTTCGTATATCTGGCATGTCAACGAACCTTTCACTTTCCGACCGGCGTCGGTCTGCTGGCTGTTTTGAGAAAAAAGACGCATGTTTAGCCAAAAACTATTATAAATGAAATCCAACACCATATCGGGAATTACTGCAGCATTAAAACTTTCTGTTGCAGCGTTCTGTCTTATTCCAATACTGGGTGGCATTGCCGCCTCCACTCATAATATATTCAACGACGGAAGGCTGGCTCCTGCATTTTCGATATTGGCTGGAAATCCGCCTTACTATCCGGTGGATAGCGGGCCGATCCTCAACACCCTTTACGGCCCGCTCTCCTATTTTTATTATTTCCCGTGCGCGATCTTCCGTCAGAATATTTCACTTGCCATACTGTTCGGTTCCTTTCTTTCATTCGCTGCGTTTGCAATTCCAGCAGGAATTATCCTTTACCGGCGCCGGAAAAACCTTGGTGCCATCGAAATTCTTTGGCTGGCGGCGCTTGGCGTATTTCAGATTATCGGTTACAGCAGTCTCACTTATTCCGCCTTTAGCATCCACGCTGATGCTCCTGCGGTTTTATTCTCAAGCCTTTGCGTCCTGCTGCTGGATCAGAACGAAAACGGCATCACTTCTCCGCGCGCGCTTTTCTTGAGTGCCGTGTTCGGCGTGGTGACGATATGGACCAAACAGTCTTTCGCTCCGGTTGTGCTTCTGCCCATGGCCGTTGCCCTTGCAGAGAAACAAACGTGGCGACTGCGAATCGCACTCGCAGGCTGGATTGGATTTTTGACTGGGCTGTTGTTCATTATTTTTGCCATGTGGTGCGGAACTGAAGCCCTAATCGATAATTTTGTAAGAATTGCCCGTGCATACCCGTCCCTACAGGCCAGTTTTCTCTTCGGTCCCGAAGCCGGAGGCAACGGCCATTTCAAATCCGTTGTGATTGCCGCGCACATCATCGTCGGGAAATATCTGACGCCCTATATCCTGTGCCTTGCTGCCTTCATACTGTTGCTTAGCCTGAAAGACAGGCGAACTACCGGAGAAAGCACCTCGTTCTACCTGCCTCGATTGCCAAGGCTTTTTTTCCTGCTGGCGTTGCTCAATCTTCCCATGTCGGCATCCGCCGCTTTGATAACAGGAGCCGGAGGTAATAGCGAAACTCCCTTTGCCTGGTTTTTTATTCTCGGTATTTTTTGCTTAGTTGTCGAATGCAAGGCATTTTTTGCACCGGCAAAAATTCCTACTGCGAACAGTGCCATCTATTATATTTTCACTGGTCTCGCATTGGTCGCATTGTTCGGCACCGTCCGGCATCTGCCAACCGCTATAAACAACATATCCAGGGCGTTCGACAACGATGAGTCGGCCATCGTAGAAATATGCCGCCGGTCGCCTGGCAAATACTATTTTCCGTGGAATCCGTTGGCGGGATATTTTGGTGAGGGTAAGTTTTACCACTACCAACATATGGTCGAAGCTCGTTTCATGGGTGCAAAGCCACCTAACATACAGCATTTCAATCAATTCATCCCACCTCAGGCCTCAGTCGTTGGCCTGCCAAAGGAGACAGCCGGTGAAACCGGAAGTGCCAGTGAAACCAGGTTTCTCGGCACCTATCTGGAGGACCTGACCCTCTGCAACAATCCAACGGACGTCACGAACGGACGTTTTGTGTGGTTCAGCTTTGTGAGAAAACCTTGAAGCTATGCCATGATTTGGCGATCTGAAAGATGTGGTATGCTACTGCATCTTTTGAAGTCGCCGAACGAAATATATCAGGAAATGGCAGATTCTGGAGTTGTTTCCGCAGTCCGGCAGGCGGTAAGGGCAGCGAATTTCGAGTAGATGGTCGCTTGTTGATTTTCGATGGGAAAGTCGCGCTCCGCAAGGGCGCGGGCTGCCTGGCCGAGTTTGGTGCGTAGAGACAGGTCGCGGATCAATTCCACCAACGCTTGAGCAGCGTCTTCAGTCGCAGCGGCAGGGACACAGCGCCCGATG
>JBAWYZ010000295.1:0-3285 GCA_037143255.1 Leptolinea sp.
TGCCTTTGGAATTCTACTGCTTTCCGGTTGCAGCATTGGCATTCCGCCCACCCCGATCACAGTGGGGCCCACCCTGCAAGCTGAAACTCAAATCCCCATTCCCTCAAAAACCCCCATACCCCTTGATTCCATTGCTACCCCAAAACTACCTTTGACGCCAACTAGACAAACAAAGAGTTATGAAACGATTGACCGATCAAATGCCGCCCGATTAGTTGAAATTACCTCCTCCCACATAGAAAATATCGGTCGGATGTATTGGCTGCCGGACGCAAAGGCAATCGCTGTCCTGAGCCTCCGCCATTTCCTGATCCTGGAACCTGAAACATTGGCCGTCCAAAAAGATTTGCCCATCCCCGAAGGTGAGACTTTGTTAGATTTTGAACCTATTCATCAATTATTGGCTGTTACCACTGATAGGAATAGTGTAATCGTTAAAGACATGGGTGGAAAAACCGTTCAAACCATCAGCCAGGCCGGCGGGTTTGGCTCTGCCGCTTTTTCGTTCTCCGGTGATAGCATCTGGCTCTCTTCTATGGAGAAATTCGAGGCGGCCGCTTATGCTATTCAAACTGGTAAGCGTGCTTCCGCTTGCGGCGGTTTCGAGACTGCTGCGCCGGTCTATGCCGCGTTTCAATCACCCGGCGGAAAATGGCTGGTTTGGATGGCGCGCGCGACTATTCAACTAAGTCAAATCCCTTCATGTCAACCGGCTGCGCGCATCGGGCATGAAGATTTCATCATATCTCATGCCTTTTCCAGCGATGAACAAACGCTGGTTACTTCTACAGAGGGCACGTTGAACGGCGAGTTTCAACCCCTGGTTTTCTTTTGGGATGCAAATACTGGAAAACAAAAGTTTGTTTTCCCGCTGGTCGATTCATCTGCATCAGGTCTGGCCTTCTCATCCAATGCTGAAGTGCTGGTCACTGCTGGCAGTGGGTTGATTGTATGGGATGTTTCCACCAAAAAAGAGATCATAAAGTTGGCGGAAACAGATAAAAGATTTACTAGCGTGGTCTTTTCTCCAGATGGCACGATATTGGTTGCATCCACTGAAGACTCGATCCACATGTATGCAGTCAAACCGTGAGTACGGCGGATAATCCCTGTATAATCCTGCAATCAAATCAAGTTTATGGAGGTAATGCGTGGTTACAAATTTACTGAAGAATAAAACTGTTGTCGTTACTGGGGCAACATCTGGAATCGGGAAAGTGGCGGCTGAAGCCCTGGCCGGGATGGGCGCGTCTTTGCTTCTGGTGGGACGCAACGAAGCCAAAGGCAATCAGATGGTTGAAGAAATAAAATCCAAAACCGGAAACCCCGACCTGATATTTCTAACTGCCGATCTATCCAGTATGACTGAAGTGAGGCGTCTGGCGGGTGAAATAAATACCCGTGCTGAAAAAATTGACGTCCTGCTTAATAACGCCGGGGCGGTTTTCATGAATCATCAAACAACCGTTGACGGGTACGAGATGACCCTGGCACTCAATCATTTGAGCCCATTTCTTTTAACTGATTTACTCTTGAACAAACTAAAAGCCGCCCCTGTTGCCCGCATCGTTACCGTTTCATCTATAGCTCATTTGGGTGGAAAAATGAACTTTGAAGACCTGATGTGTTCTAAAAGCTATAATTCCTGGCGGGCATACTCAAATTCAAAACTGGCTAACATCCTCTTTACGTATCATTTAGCAAAAACGCTGAAGGACACCCGGATAACAGCCAACACATTGCACCCTGGATTTGTCAAAACCAACTTTGGTCTCTCAAATGGAGGCATTTACAAATCACTGATGGCGATTACGCAGATATTTGCAATATCAGCGGAGGAAGGCGCAAAAACTTCCATTTATCTGGCAAGTTCGCCTGAGGTAGAAGGGGTTACAGGTAAATATTTCATAAAATCAAAACCTGCGGATTCATCAACTGCCTCACATAATGAAGAAACCGCCACTCGATTATGGGATGCCAGTCTAAAATTGACTGGTCTAGCTTGAAGTATGGGGAAAACAGAAGAGTATCGTGCCGCAATTCTTGCTCAGCCTGATTTGCGGCAATACCTGCTGGATAACTCCAACCTGCCAGGACCGCGCGGCAATCTGGAACTTGCACACGTGGCTGCGGCCGCGGCTCCGTCCAGTTTGTTGGTGGAATGGAGCAATCTAAATGCGGCTGCTGCACCCATTAATACGCCAGTGGAGTTCCTCACCTTTTGCGGAGTTCTTGGCCAGGGCAGATTGTATCTCGAAGGGGATGCTTTGGCTTTGGAAAGAATAAAGAAAGCCGCCAGTGATTCCCGCTGGCGCACCCGCGAAGGCGCTGCCACCGCGCTTCAAATCATCGGTAAAAATGACATGCAGCCGTTATTCATATTCCTTCCGGTTTTAGCAAACGGAAATCCATTGGAACAACGCTGTGCGGTAGCAGCCATTTGCGAACCGGCGTTATTAAAAGAAGCCTCCGCCGCTCAATTTGCACTGGAACTGTTAGACAAAATCACGCATTCATTTTCAAGAAATCCCGATCGTAAGAGCGAAGGGTTTATCGCGCTTAAGAAGGGGTTGGGCTATGGATGGAGTGTGGCTGTTGCCGCCTCTCTGGAAAGCGGGAAACAGATGATGGAGAAATGGCTGCAATTTGATGACAAGGACATTCGTTGGGTAATGCAAGAGAACCTGAAGAAGAACCGGCTCATCCGGCTGGAAGGTGCCTGGGTAGACAAGTGGGGGAAATGAATAATTCTGTTTGCAGGCGATAACTTGAAAACCGCTGGGGTTATGTCCGCTATGCTGTAATGCCAATACATTTTCAAGGAATTTTACTGGAATAATACATAGTGCCTCGATAGAAATACTACTTTTTATTTGTATTTTCGCCGTTTGATTTGGTATAATCTCAGCCACGCCACCGTAGCTCAGTTGGTAGAGCAGACGTTTCGTAAACGCCAGGTCATGGGTCCGACTCCCATCGGTGGCTCAAGAAGTTTTAGGACGCAGAATAAGAAGTAATTTTCACTCAGAGGCTTAGGTTGAAGAATATGCTGGCTATGGGTGCCTTTTTATTGCCGATTAATAATTGTTGCATCCATCTCCATACTACTCGGTTTTTTGCGAGCCAACGCCCAACGCTCACTCACCAGTGATAGTCCCATAATCATTAACAGTGCCAACGGAATCCACCACTGGCTGCCATCGGAAATTTCATTCCGCCAGCGGGTCATCATGATGATTATATCCACGAGAAATACCCCACCCACGAGCATTACCCGTGCGAATG
>JBAWYZ010000296.1:0-3280 GCA_037143255.1 Leptolinea sp.
CGGTTTAAGGGGTTCGTTTATTTCGAAAAAAGTACAAAGCCGGTTAAGGTTCTCCGGTTCTTCCAGATTGATAGACAAATCCAGCGTTCGCGCGAATTGGCGAAGATCACCGGTTTTTAGCTGGTCAACCGGCGTATTCAGGAAATCAAGCTCAGGAATCGCGCGTTCTTCGTCCTGACGGTTGTTCTTTTCCATCCATACTTTGCGGATGAGCACAGCCTGCAGCAACGTACGGACGGGTTCTGCCCGCAGCCGCTCGCCAAGACGATCGCTATGTTCCACCGAGGTGGTACCGACCAGCATCGGTTGGCCTTTGACGTGCCGCTCGATGATTTCAAGTGAAATCGCCCGCAGTTTGGCTTCTTCGGAGCGGTAAACCACATCCGGGTAGTCTTTACGGCGCCAGTACACCGGTTTTTTCTCAGGCTCATTGCGGTGAGCAAAGTACGATACCTTGTAACCATCTTTGTCTTTTGAATCAATTTCTTCCAGCGGGGAATCGTTCTTCGTGGCCTGAAATTCCAGGTTGGTTGGAATGGGTTGGACATCCAGTTTGTAGATTTTATAGAACTCTTCCGATTCTGTCAGGGCGGTACCGGTCATACCGGCCAGTTTTTCGTACATACGGAAGTAGTTCTGCAAGGTAATAGTGGCGTAGGTGACGTTTTCAGCTTCCACCTTGACGTTTTCCTTGGCTTCAACAGCCTGATGCAGACCGTCCGACCAACGCCGGCCGGGCATCAGCCTCCCGGTAAACTCGTCTACTATCACCACTTTGCCAGCTTGAACCAGATAATCTTTATTGCGCCGGAAGAGATGCTGTGCACGCAAAGCTTGCTCCAGGTAGCCTAATTTCTGGGCTTGTTCGGGAGTGATATCTTCCGGCCGGTCAGGGTCGTACAGGGTTTCACCCATGATTTCTTCAATGTGAGTTTCACCGATCTCGGTTAAGGAAACAGAGCGGTCTTTTTCATTAATATCATAATCTTCCGGCTGCAATTGGCGGACTACAAGCGACATGCGGTTGTACCACTCCGCCTGGTCCGCTGCCGGGCCGCTGATGATCAGCGGGGTACGGGCTTCATCAATGAGGATATTGTCCACCTCGTCGACAATGGCGTAGAAATGGCCGCGCTGTACGCGTTCAGCCAGACTCATAGTCAGGTTGTCGCGCAGGTAATCAAAACCGAACTCACTATTGGTGCCATATGTGATATTGGCTTTGTAAGCCTCGGGGCGTAGCACCACCTGCAATTGGTGTTGATCTTCATGCGGGGAGGTTTTGCTCAGGTCAATGAGGAAAGCATTTTTGCCGTTCTCAGTGCGGGCAGCCATTTGCAGCACGCCAACGGTCATGCCGAGCGCCTGGTAGACGGGCGCCATCCAGCGGGCATCACGCCTCGCCAGGTAGTCGTTGACGGTCACCAGATGCACTCCATGCCCGGTAATAGCATTCAAATACAGTGGCAGTGTGGCGACCAGGGTTTTTCCCTCTCCGGTGCGCATTTCCGCGATGTTGCCGCGATGCAGGGTTATTCCGCCGATCATCTGTACATCATAATGACGCAGACCGATGGTGCGTTTCCCGGCTTCGCGGACGGCAGCAAAAGCTTCCGGCAGCAGATCATCCAGGCTTTCGCCATCGGCAAAACGCTTGCGGAACTCGTCCGTTTTGGCGAGGAGGTCTTCATTACTGAGAGCTTCGAACGCATCCTCGAGCAGGTTAATCTGCTCAAGGATGGGGGACATCTTCTGAATTTCACGCTTGTGGGGGTCTCCCCCCAGAACTTTTACGATATTTTGAAACATTTTTTATATATGAATGGGTGAGCCGTCAACTCCGTGGGCGGCTTCCATCAATACCTCGCTGAGAGTGGGATGGGCATGCACATTACGGGCGATTTCTTGCGCGGTCATTTCCATACGCTGCGCCAGGGTAAGTTCCGGCAGCAGTTCAGAAACTTCCGGCCCGATAAGATGCGCGCCGAGAATTTCACCATATTTGGCATCGGTGATGATCTTTGCAAAGCCGACGGTCTCCCCAAGGCCAAGGCTTTTGCCGTTGGCAATGAATGGGAATTTACCGACTTTGATATTGAATCCTTTTTCTTTGGCCTGGGCTTCCGTGTAGCCAAAGGAGGCGACCTGCGGGTAGCAGTAGGTCGCCCGCGGCATCATCACGTAATCCAGCTTGATGGTTTCGTGCTTGGCAATCGTTTCAGCGGCTACCAAACCCTGGGCGGATGCAACATGCGCCAGCAGGAATTTGCCGGTCACATCGCCAATGGCATAAATGCCGGGGACGTTGGTGGCCATGTGATCATCAATGGCAATATGACCGCGTTCGGTTAATTTGACGCCGACCGTTTCGAGACCGAGACCAGCGGTATTGGGTTTGAACCCGATAGCCACCATGGCCTGCTCGGCTTCCAGGACTTTTTCACCTTCAGCACTGGAGACTTTGACTTTTACACCAGTGGAGGTAGTTTCCACCGACAAGACGCGGTGACCAGTGAGAACCTGGATGCCGTTCTTTTTGAAGGCTTTTTCCAGTTCAATGCTGACTTCTTCATCTTCCAGCGGGGCAATATGCGGTAGCATTTCGACTATAGTCACCTTGCTGCCGTAGGAATTCCATACGGTTGAGAATTCCAAACCGATGGCGCCGCCGCCGATGATGATGGCTGAAGCGGGGAGATTGGTCTGCAAGATAGCTTCGTGGTATGTGACAATTTTCTTGCCGTCCATAGCCACGCCCGGAATAGGGGTGGAGTAGGAACCAGTAGCGATGATGATATTTTTAGCGGTCAGGTCCTGAACTTTGCCATCAGCAGTTGTAACCTGAACGGTGGTTTTGGATTTCAGCAGGGCAGCACCCATAAAGACATCCACATTGTTCTTTTTCATCAAGAAGCCGACGCCCTTGGTTAGGCGATCCGATACCTGGCGGGAGCGTTTGACAGCGGCAGAGTAATCTAATACTAAATTATCAAAGGAGATACCAAAATCTTTGGCACGTTCACGTAGAATGTGGGCCAGTTCGGCATTTTTCAGCAGGGCTTTGGAGGGGACGCAGCCTATATTCAAACAAACCCCACCCAGCCATTGTTTGTCAATAATGGCGGTTTTGAGGCCGAGTTGCGATGCGCGGATCGCGCTGACATAACCGCCTGGACCAGCGCCGATTACAACGAGATCATATTCAGACATGGGGTTCCTCTTTCTAAAAGTGTTGATTACACGGACAGTCTGCCCGGACGGTTGAACCGCTTAAAAGTAA
>JBAWYZ010000297.1:0-3274 GCA_037143255.1 Leptolinea sp.
CCAGAGTCTGGGCAGGTGGCGATGTCGTTACCGGCGCAGCAACTGTGATATTAGCTATGGGAGCCGGGCGCAAAGCAGCCCGAGATATCCATAACTATTTGCTCTCGTTGGCTGCAGAATAATTCAAGTTCTTATCAGGCACAAATCAAATCTTTTTGTATTTCGTGATTACTCTTCGTTAGTTTCCTGAAAATACATACTGAACAGTTCCATTGGTTAATGGTTTTTTTGCCTTTACATTGTCTCTTTTGCAAAAATCCCTCCTCCCTTTACAGCAATTACCATTTTTGCTTTGACTGTGCTATAGTAATTCTACAAACTATGAAAAATAACTTATTTGAAACAACGCTTGAAAATGGCCTTTCAGTTCGATTAAAGGAGATTCACACCTCTCCAATCATCAGTCATTGGATTTGGTATCGGGTTGGGTCTCGCAACGAAATCCCGGGGTTGACGGGTATCAGCCACTGGGTGGAACATATGCAGTTCAAAGGCACCCCCCTTTTCCCGTCCAGCATCCTTGATAAGGCCATATCTCGTGATGGAGGGTATTGGAATGCCTTCACCTATTTAGACTGGACAACCTTTTTTGAAACCCTGCCGGCAGACAAGATCGAACTGGCGTTGAAGCTTGAATCTGACCGCATGGTCAATAGTGATTTCAACCCTGAGGAAGTCGAATCAGAGCGGACGGTGATCATTTCCGAACGGGAAGGTAGTGAAAATGAACCGCTTTTTCGGCTGGGAGAAGCCGTTCAATCAGCCGCTTTTTCAACCCACCCGTATCGTATGGAGATTATCGGCTCCCAGCAAGACTTGAACACCATCACCCGCGATGATCTATATGCGCACTATCAAAAACACTATAATCCCGGCAATGCAGTTCTATCCATCGCTGGTGATTTTGACACAGCCGAGATGCTGCAACTTATCCAGGAAATTTATGAGCCTATCCCGGAAAAGAAAACGAACTTAACGCCGGTGCCAATCGAATCAAGTCCCTCGGCAGAAAAACGAGTAGATGTCAGCGGGCCTGGAGAGACAGAATTCCTACAATTGGCTTATCACGCGCCGGGCGCTGACAATCCGGACTTTTTTATCTTCACTGTAGTAGACAGTCTGCTCACCGGCCCGTCTGGTTTGAACATGTTCGGCGGAGGCGGGATTTCCAATAAGACATCCCGGTTGTACCGCGCCTTGATCGATCAAGAACTGGCAATATCAGTTGGCGGGGGACTGCAGGCAACCATTGATCCATTCTTGTACGACATCACCCTTACCCTCCGCAATGACAAATCGGTTGAACTCTTGCTCACCGTCTTGGATGCAGAAATTGACCGGCTGCTTTCCACAAAAGTTTCTGAAGCAGAAATATCCCGGGCAGTCAAACAAGCGCGGGCATTATTCGCCTATGGCAGCGAAAACATCACTAATCAGGCTTTTTGGATGGGGTATTCCGAAATGTTTGCACAGTATTCCTGGTTTGAAAACTACGTCAATAAACTTGAAGAAGTTACCCCGGAGGCTTTGTTGCAGACCGCAGTTAAATACTTGAAACCATCCAACCGAATCGTGGGCATATATCATGCTGATGATAAACAGGGAGGCTTGAAATGAGCCAGATGGCGCTGCTTTCCCACTTAAACAGCCTGCCCGGGCCGGATGACATCCACCGCTACGAACTTTCCAATGGTATTGTGCTGCTTACCCGTCCAAACTTCAACAGCCAGTCAGTGGTTATTAACGGATATATTCTATGCGGAAGTATGTTTGATCAGCCCGAAAAACAAGGATTGGCGCATTTTACCTCTCTAGCTTTGATGCGCGGCAATCAGAAGCGGGATTTTCAACAAATCTATGATGCGCTGGAATCCGTCGGCGCCAGTTTGGGTGTAAGTTCCAGTGTGCATCACACTGCTTTTGGCGGACGCTGCCTGTCTGAAGATTTACCGCTGGTTTTGGAAATTCTTTCTGATTCGCTGCGTTCACCGGTTTTCCCGGAAGAGGAGATCGAAAGACTGCGTTCCCTGCTGCTTACCGGTCTGGCAATTCGCGCACAGGATACAGACGAAATGGCTTCCCTGACTTTTGATGAAACGCTTTTTAGCGGTCATCCTTACGGTCTGCCGGAAGACGGGTATGTTGAGACAATATCTCAGATCACAGCCAACGATATTCGCAAGTTCCAACAAACTTGTTATCACCCGCATGGAATGGTATTGGTGGTCGTCGGCGCTATTCAACCGGAAGCATGTTTTGATCTGGTGAACCATATTTTTGAAAACTGGCACGCCGAAAAAACCCTGCCTATTCGTCCATTTCCTCCTATTCAACTATTGACGCAAAAAGTCATCCGGCATATTACCATTTCGGGAAAGAGTCAAACAGATGTCATCATTGGTACCCATGGTCCAAAACGGAAAGCGCCGGAATATATGGCAGCCTCCCTGGGAAACAATATTCTTGGTCAGTTTGGCATGATGGGACGGATTGGCGACATCGTGCGCGAAAAATCCGGCTTGGCATATCATGCCAGCGCCAGCCTAAATTCCTGGATTGAAGGCGGTTCGTGGGAGGTTTCTGCCGGGGTTAACCCGGCAAATCTTGATCGCACAGTGGATTTGGTCATCAGTGAGCTTAAACGGTTTACCAGTGAGTTGGTGACGCCAGAAGAACTTGCTGATAGCAAAGCCAATTATATCGGCCGGTTGCCGCTTTCCCTTGAATCCAATGGGGGTGTTGCCGGCGCTCTATTGAACATCGAACGCTTCCAGTTAGGATTGGATTATTACCGCCGGTATTTCAACCTGGTAAACGAAGTAACCCCGGAGATGGTCCTCGAAACTGCCCGGCTGCATATTCACCCTGACCGGGTAGCGGTCATCAGCGCTGGACCGGAGAGATAAACTGTGCCAAGGGTAGTACTGCGTACCGGCATTGATCTTTTGGAAATTGACCGGTTGAATTCACTTGTCCCTTCTATTCGGGCGCGTTTTTTACGGCGGGTTTTCACTGAAAAAGAATTGGAACAATCCAAAAATTCCAATCCCACCCTAGCCGGTCTGTTTTGTGTCAAAGAAGCCGTCTCCAAAGCTCTGGGATGCGGTATTGGTAATATTGGATGGAAAGATATCGAAACCCTGGCAGATCCACAGGGAGCGCCCTGTGTAACTTTACTCGGTAATGCCGCCCAACTCGCAGAAGAAATCGGCCTTTCAACATGGGCGGTCAGCATTTCGCATACAAAACTATTAGCAGTTGCTTCTGTAACCGC
>JBAWYZ010000298.1:0-3265 GCA_037143255.1 Leptolinea sp.
TTTTATATAAAGAGGAATTAAACGGCTTAAAAGGCGATAGATTGAGAAAAATAACAAGACGCCTCCGCTTGACCAATACAGAACCGTTGCCCACAAACTGCTGGTATCCGTACCGCTCATAACTCCATGGATTAACCCCAGCAAGTAGGCTAGAAAGCTGGAGATATGCACTAACCGCCAAACAGTGATACCAATTCTTTTGCGGATATAAAAACTAAAAACGATTATCCCCCAAAAATAAAAACTAAGCTGTCCCAATCCCACCCAGGTCGGTTTATACTTGGGATTAGCAAAGGGCAATAATACTGTAAGCAAATTAAAACTGGCATATCGGTCGCCTATTAATATCAAACCATGGAAAAGGACAACCCCTAAGCCAAGTAAACTGACAAATTGGTGAAGATCATAGGCAGTCGGACCGCCTGGCCAGGCGCGTGCCATTTTATTGGTCATTAATAAACCCATGACCATTGAAAACCACAGCAGGCAATAACCGGCTATGGCACTGCCGCGCGAAAGAAACCAAAACACCTTTGGATCCGGACCAAGTACAGTTCTCACAAAATCCGGTAACCATGCAGGCACAACAATCGTAGCGATCGTCGTACCAAGAAATACAGCCATTAATATAATCAATAGATTCTCATATCGAATCATGGTTGGCATCGATTGAAATTCATTCAGTTCGAGGTCTTCTTTAGACATACTTGTTTAACTCCTGAGAAATTGTTTTAAGCGTGTACTGTGGATAATCTCCCCGCTTTCGAGAATCACCATACCAGCCATATCGGGAAATGCCTCCAACCAGGCAATACCTTCATCGCTGCCGAGAATCAGGACAACTTTAGCCGCCGCTTCTGCTTCCCAAACGGTTGGCGCCACAACAGAAGAGGCGATGATATCACTTTGAGCCGGTTGATTGGTGCGCGGATCAATAATATGGTGCTGCCAGACCCCATTTTTTTGCCAGCGGCGATAATCTCGCCCAGAAGTGGCAACACCACAACGACCGACATATAGCATTTCAACATGTTGATCTGGGTTGAAGGGATCGATAATCCCAACCGACCAGGGGTCACCGTTTATCTGCAGACCGCTGATGGCGATATCTCCTCCAGCGTTGATAAGGACAGGACCATAACTCTTTAAGCTGCGCATCGCTTCATGCGCTGCCCAACCTTTTGCTACCCCACCCAAATCTAAAAACATACCTTCAGGTAAGCAGATAGATCTGGTTTGGGGTACCATTTCAATTTGATCGAATGAAATGGGTGCGAGTGCGCTTGCATCAAGCGCACTCGACATTGATGCATATCTTTTATCCAATCCAGGTTGTTCTTTTTCTGCCAGTAATTTGAAACTCCGGTCATAGCCAGCAGTTTCTAGTGCCGACAACAAGGTCGGTGTAACCAGCCCATTACTCATCTGAAAAGCCTTTAGAGCAATTTGAAGGACATCCCACATTGTTTGGCTCACTTGTACGGGTTGCCCTGTTCTTTTGTTGATAAGGTTCAATTCACTCTCGGCATCGAAGCGACTTAAGCTTTTTTCCCATTTGCCAAACATCTGAGGCACTTTTTCTAAACGCTTCGCTGTCTGGTTTGAATTACCGTCTTGCAAAGCAAGCATATTACAACCCATGGCAAAAAAACTTTTTCTATAAATCATCGTGATGAACCCGAACTGGCTGATCCACCACCACCACCGCCTGATGATATAGAACCACCATCACTACCGCCACCGCCGCCACCGCCGCCAACACGGACAACAATCGGTTTTTGTGGAGTACCGATTACGACGGTCGGTATAGCGATCTGACGTAATGTTGAATTTGGTTGCAAGCCAGTAGGAGGCACTTGCCCGCCATTTACAGTGTTAGTGTTCATATTTTCAAGAGGTACTAAAGTCGGAATAGGGGGCAGATCAAGTCCAATTCCAGATGGAAGTTGTGTAGAAGAAATCACTACTTTTGTGGGTGGTAAAACCCCTTCCTCTCGCGCTTGTCTGGAAAAGAAACCCCATAGACCAACCGTGATAGCTAAAACAACCGTGAGGATTAAGAACTTTACAGTTACTACTGGATTGCTTGCAATGTTATTCGTGGTATTTCTATTTGTCATGATAAGCTCCTTACTTGTTAATTCCACAATAATTAATCATCTTTTCCGCCATCATCGCCACCACCATCATCACCACCACCACCGCCACCGCCGCTTGATGCTTGAGCTGAACCTGCCTTTCGCATACCACCGCCGCCACCGCCGCGTGAAGGCAATTGTACTAAAACGATTTGCCCGTTCATGTCAACATATACAGCCTCACCACTTTGAAAGATTACTTGATAGACATTATTTCCCTGAAATTCCTTGATATGGGTTTCATACCAATTGGTCATTCCAAGGTACCTGACTGCAATGCGAATCGCTTCGACTCTATCAATTACCTTTAATAGCGGACTGTTCTTTAAAACCTGACCACTGGCAGAATCTACGTATACACTACCCAATTGAAAGGCTACATCGTAAACCGATTTACCATCCAATGATACAAGTTCGGAGGTTTTTAAAGGCGCACCCTTACCGGTTACTGCCTTTTCTGCGATCTTCGCCGCCTCTTCAGACGTCACTGCGAATTGACTGTCTACTACCTGCTGACCTGCTGTAGGAGATTGGGGAAGTTGAGCTTGTTGAGCAGGTTGTTTTTGTTGTTCATTCATTTGCTGAAGCCGCGCATTTGCCTCAGCGATGGCTGCTTGATATGCTGCTTCTCGATCGATAAATGCTTGTTTTAGAGTAGGATCCATTTCTTGAGCCGCCTGTGTTGCTTTCTTTGCGGACTCCGCATTATTAGAAAGTGCCGTCATGCCCACACCACCGATGACAAGCAGGATGATTACGGACAAAACCGTAGATATGATCAAGATAGATTTGGTTTTCATAATAATACTCTCCTTATTTTATCTTTTTGATCGTGTTACTCCTTTATAATACCAAATCAAGATTAGAATTCTTTTTTAAAACAGGCTTGATTTTCCAATGAATTTCCAATGTTTGTGTCACAAGATCGAATAGGTTGCCTATTAACGAAAAATACACCTCAGAGGCAGAAAGGACCCCAAAGGTGTATTTTATCTTTGATGTTTATGCCTGCAGGGGATCCCGATAATATGCAAGGATCCCTTTACGGCTCTGGTGTTATTCCATTTCGGTTGGTACGGCGGGATAGGGTTTATCCCCCATCAAGCCTGCCCAGAGAATGCGGTTGT
>JBAWYZ010000299.1:0-3240 GCA_037143255.1 Leptolinea sp.
CCCGGATTCATTCCAGGTGCATGCTGGCCTTGAAGTTGAAAAATACAGTCCTGCAGATTTCTTACAGCCCGTCGATGCCATGCTTGATCCCGCTGTTTACCCGGCCGACTTGCTGAACCTGCTCAAATACCAGGATCATTTTTGGAGCGTTCCAGTGAACATTCATCGTTCCAATGTTCTCTGGTACAACAAAACTGTATTCAAGAATGCCGGTCTAGAAGTTCCCAAGACCATGGATGATTTCTTCAAAGCTTGCGATACACTCAAAGCAAAAGGAATCATTCCGGTTGCCATGGGCACTAAAGAGGGCTGGGAAGCTGCTCACGTCTTTGAAGGTGTACTTGCCGCTGAATTAGGCCCCGATGCCTACATTGGTTTATGGAAAGGTACCACTTCTTGGACCGATCCCAAAGTCACCAAAGCCCTGGAAGATATGAAGAAAATGATGACTTATGTAAACACCGACAACGCTTCCTTAACCTGGGACGGTGCGGGTGAATACTTCATCACTGACAAAGCCGCGATGATGATCATGGGCGACTGGACTGCCGGTTGGTTTGCCAGCAAGAAATTCAGCAACTACGGCTGGTCTGCGACCCCGGGAAGCAATGGCACCTTTGTTGCTCTCTCTGACTCCTTCTCCCTGCCCAAGGGCGCTCCGAATGAAGCTAATGCCAAGGCATGGTTGGAAGTCGCTGGATCCAAGGAAGGGCAAGAAGCCTTCAACCCCAAGAAGGGTTCCATTTGCGCTCGCACTGACTGCGACAACGCTGCCTTCAAAGTTGTTCCCGAAACCTATGACTACTTGACCGATGCTGCCAAAGAGTGGAAATCAGCTCGTCTTGTTCCTTCAATGGTTCACGGCGCTGCAACCTTTGAAAGCTGGACCACTGCGTACAAAGACACAGTTGTTCTATTCGTTGCGAATGGAGATGTGGCGAAAGCCCAGGCTTCACTTGCTGCCCAATGCGTGGAAGCAGGAATCTGTAAATAAACGGTTTTAAGTTATTAGAAGGCAGCCCCAACTGGGGCTGCCTTACCTTTTCTGGAGAAAGTCCATGCGGCATTATAAAAAGTTCCGGCTTTATTCCATATTGTTGATTTTGCCGTCCGCTCTGGCTTTGCTGGTTTTTATCTATGGATTTATCGGTTTCACCGGAATGGCTTCAGTGATCAATTGGAAGAAAATAAAAATTGATTACACCTTTGTCGGTTTGAATAATTACATTCGATTATTCCAAAATGAACGATTCATTATTGATTTACAGAACACCTTTGTGTTTACAGTTCTTTTCCTGGTATTTACCATTGGGATTGGATTTCTTTTGGCAGTAGCCCTGGATCGACGTGTTAAGGGTGAATCAATATTTCGAAATATTTACCTTTTCCCCATGGCGCTTTCTTTCATAGTGACCGGTGTAGTTTGGCGTTGGTTGCTTGCCCCGGGAACGGTAGGTACAGGAGCGATGGGGGTAAATCTTATTTTAGAAAATATCGGATTGGGTTTCTTGAAAAATGGCTGGTATACCGATCCGAACATTGGGATAAAAGCAGTGGTAATTGCCGCCACCTGGCAGTTTTCCGGCTATGTGATGGCGCTTTACCTGGCAGGAATTCGTGCCATTCCGGTGGAAATTCAGGAAGCTGCCCGCGTTGACGGCGCGTCTGAATTGGATATTTACCGCTTCATCATCATTCCTTTACTGCGCCCTATAACGCTTTCTGCTGTCATTATTTTGGGTCACATTTCCCTGAAAATATTTGATCTTGTTGTTTCCATGACAGGGCCAGGAGTTGGATTCTCGACGGATGTTCCGGCTTTCTTCATGTTTGATACTACTTTTCGCGGGAATCAATTCTCGCAAGGAGCAGCCATCGCTGTGGTGCTACTGTTGATGGTTGCGCTGTTAGTTGTTCCGTATTTGATTAATGGTACAAAATCGGAGGTGGAACGATGACCGCCTTGGTTGCTCCAACCTCAAAGCCCCGCGTGTTTCGTCTTGGACGAATTCTGCTTTACATCGTGCTGATTGCTGCTACCATCTTTTTCCTTACCCCAATATATATCTTGATCATAACGGGGTTTAAATCTTATCAAGAAGTTGGGTATGCAACGATGTGGAACCTGCCCAGCAGCTTAAGCCTGGATTCGTTTCACAAGGCCTGGTTTGGCTCGGTTGAGGAAGGTTACCGCGGACTTTCAGGTAATTTTCTTAATAGTATTGTGTTGGTTATCCCGGCGGCGCTTAGCTCAGCTTTTATTGGTTCAATCAATGGATATGTTCTTTCTAAGTGGAAATTCAAAGGCTCAGATGTTATTTTTGCCTTGATGTTATTTGGAATGTTTATTCCCTACCAGAGTATTTTGCTACCCCTTGTTCGGGTTCTGCAATGGATGACTACCTATACTGGAGTTTTAATCAACGGTATCCTGGGTATCCCGGTGCCTGCAGCCATGTCCTGGTTGCCTTATTGGATCAGTCAATTGATCCCCGCCTATGGGACTATCGGTGGTTTGATTATGGTTCATGTCATTTACGGTATACCAATCGCCACGCTTACCTTCCGCAATTATTATTCAGGAATTTCAACCGAACTTGTTGAAGCTGGTGTCATGGATGGCGCTGGTATGCTAGGTGTTTACCGTCATATTCTTTTCCCTATTTCAATGCCCGCGTTTGTTGTGGTGTTAATCTGGCAATTTACCTCGATCTGGAATGATTTTCTCTTTGGGATCATCATCACATCCAACCCAATGGTGCAACCGGTGACGGTAGCGCTAAATAATCTGGCAGGTTCGTATATTGTGGAATGGAATGTGCAAATGGCAGGTTCTTTGATTGCTTCTCTGCCTAATTTGTTGATCTTTATATTCCTTAGCCGCTACTTCATTCGGGGTTTGATGGCAGGTTCTTTGAAAGGGTAATTCTCTAATTCATATTTACAACTTGGGATAATTCTTAAATCGTATTCAAAAACAAGAGAAGGCGGAGGTTTATCACCTAGTATTTTTCTGAACGGTGAAAAAAGATATTCCAAAACATCTATCGAGTTGTAATTCATTAAGATATAGTGGGAGTCTTACTGTTAAACATCGGAAGATGGGGATACAATCTAAAAAGACCGTAGTTTTCAGCCGGATTTATCCAAAATTGATATACTAATAATAAATTACTTGTTAATCAGGAGCACTTATGACCACTCCAATATTAGAAATGAAAAATATCACCAAGGAATTTC
>JBAWYZ010000300.1:0-3233 GCA_037143255.1 Leptolinea sp.
CTGGAACCCGTCACCCCTGATTTTCTATCTGTATTGTTCCCGATGGAATTGATCCTGCAGGAGATCAGCGCCGAGAGGTATATCGAAATTCCGCAGGAAGTTTTGGATATATACAAACTTTGGAGGCCAACCCCGCTGATGCGCGCCACCCGGCTCGAAAAAGCACTGGGAACCCCGGCGCATATTTATTACAAATATGAAGGCACTTCACCGTCCGGCAGCCATAAATCCAACACGGCTGTTCCGCAGGCGTTTTATAACAAGATCGCTGGTACCAAAGCATTGACGACCGAAACCGGCGCCGGGCAATGGGGAACAGCGGTTTCGATGGCCGGCAAATTCTTTGACATCCCTGTTGAGGTGTATATGGTCAGGGTTTCCTACGACCAGAAACCCTACCGCCGTTTTCTGATGGAAACCTACGGTGGTGAGGTTTATGCCAGTCCGTCGAACCGCACCCAGGCCGGACGCGATATGCTGGCCAAAGATCCGCATTGTAATGGTTCGCTGGGGCTTGCCATTTCCGAAGCAGTGGAAGTGGCTGCGCTTTCCAACGGGCAGAAAAAATACAGCCTGGGTTCTGTGTTGAATCATGTGTGCCTGCACCAGTCCATCATCGGCGAAGAATCGTTGAAGCAAATGGATATGGCCGGCGAATACCCGGATGTGGTCATCGGCTGCGTGGGCGGCGGCTCGAACTTCTCAGGGATTGCCTTCCCCTTCCTGCGAGAAAACTTGAAGAGTGGCCAGCGCACCCGTCTGCTGGCAGTTGAACCTACCGCCGCGCCATCCTTAACCAAGGGTATCTTCTCCTATGATTATGGCGATACCGCTAAAATGGCTCCGGTTGTCAAAATGTTCACCCTGGGACATGACTTTATGCCCCCGGCTATCCATGCTGGCGGACTGCGCTATCACGGTATGGCTCCCACTCTTTCAGCTCTCGTGGATGCCGGTCACATAGAAGCAACAGCAGTGGATCAGAAGTCGGTATTTGAAGCGGCTACCCTGTTTACCCAGACAGAAGGTATTCTGCCAGCGCCAGAATCATCCCATGCCATTTGCTCAGCCATTAACGAGGCATTGGATGCCAAAGTCAAAGGCGAAAAACGGGTGATTTTGTTCAACCTATCCGGGCATGGTCATTTTGACCTGGCTGCCTACCACGCCTATCAGGAAGGCGACCTGCAGGATTCAGCCTATCCCGAAGAGTTAATTTCCGGAATACAGTCACATCTGCCGCAAGTCAGCATGATGGCGTAGAAAAACCTTAATAGTTTTCCGCTGGCTGACCTTCTTAGGAAGGTCAGCCAGCGGATTATTTCTTCTTATAATTATTTATCAACAATATCAGGTTTGTTTTTATCAAGAATCCAAATTAATTGGACCAACACTTCACCAGCATGTTGAATCAGTTCCGGGTCAATCACTTCCAGATCATCCTTGCCGGTATGATAAGTAGCCCATGAAATTGGAGTGCCTGTGTTTTCGATATGACCAACGGGGATGCCAGCGCGGGCAAAGGGGACGAAATCTCCCCAGCGGCGGGGTGCTGCGTGAAAAACGGCCAGTGGATCCGCCCGTTTGAGCAGTTGATTTACATCATCGCTGGTACTAACCGGGAAGACCGTTCCGCTGTGGGTAATGATCCGCAGTCCGGTCCCGGCGCCTACCATATCTACGCTGATAACGATTGGGCGGAGATTCAAAGCTGCCAAGTGATCTGCAAACTGTCTGGCGCCATGCAGCCCGCATTCTTCTGCACCCGTAAAAAGAAACCCGACTTTGAGCTTTTTTGGGGGCTCTACTGCTAGTGCCAATGCCAGGGCAGCCAATATGGATACTCCGGAAGCATTGTCATTTGCGCCAACTGTGAATTTCCCCTGGGAACCAATTTGCTCCCAAAGGTCCTGAAAGACCAGGATACCTGTCATCCCGAAAGCCAGGTATTGCCCGAGAGATAGGATAAAGACGGAAAAAGTAAACCCGGATGCCTGAAGGATTCCCCAAATAGCCAGCAAAATGCTGATTCGCATCATGATGAAAAAGATTTCATTGCGCCATTTTTGCCAGATGGGAAAGTCGGCCGGTACTGCGCGAGCAGTATCGATATGTGCGCATAGAATGATATCTGTCTGCTCAATAGTGCTTGAATCAAGGATTGCCAAAAGGTTGGATGAACCATCCCTGAAAGGAAGTATCACCTTTTGCAGCCAGAGAGCAGCCTCTGGCAAAATAATCACCAACACAGGCAGGATCAAACAAAGCCAACCTGAAGAGGGAAGAGCCAAACCAGCAACCAGGAATCCGACAGCAGCCAATGAATAGAAAGGAAAGAATGCCGGATCAGGTTGATATTTCACCGGGAACCGGTTGATTTCAAGGTTAGCAGTCTTGAATTGCTGTTCCAGCCAATCCAATGACCCGCTTTCCGCCGGGCTGCCGGCTGGACGCGGTCCAATCACCTTAACCAGGTGAGTAAGAATTTGCAAGGCCTTTTGGCGAAGTTCAATAAGATCAATGTTCATGAATAGCCGTGATGATGAATCTGTCTAATGGATAGGTGTAGAGCAGCGGCTCCACCCTGAAAGCGGCTGTGATTGGAATATCAAGTTCTTCCAATAAGGACAATTGCGCAGTGTGTTCTTCCTGCCCTTGATTGACAATCACCAACAGACCCCCCGAACGGAGACTGTTCCAGGCAGCCTTTAGCAGGGCGATTGGTTCAAACAAGCGGTGCGGCAGTCCCCATTCAAGATGGTCTTTCTCAAACACAAAGGGGAAAAACATTGTAATGACATCATAGGTGTTAGTTTGCTGTTCAAAACTGCGGTCAAGATACTCAACATTTTGTAAACCTTGCATATTTCCCAGGGCATGGTCTTTACGGGTGTGAAAATCGGAATACAGACGGTAGGCATCTACCTCAAAACCGGTTAGGGTTAGATTTCGCTGCATAGGCGATCCAAACCAACATAGGGCGGCGGAAAGCGCATGCACGTAAAACCAGGAGGATGGACCGATATCAGCCGCTTTGATCGATTCGGACAATATAGCCCCGGATTGTTGTAACGCTTCATCCAGCATCGAAAGGTAGTAATAGTTTTCCCTGATTTCATCGATGGAATGGGTGTTAATGTAATATTGAAAATGGTACTGATTGTTCAACCGGGAGATTATTTGTTCAATCTTGTGTCTATCTTTTTTTGGGTACAAACTGAGGATATCTCGGG
>JBAWYZ010000301.1:0-3213 GCA_037143255.1 Leptolinea sp.
GAAAGATCGCCAGGCAGCCAAGTAATATGACCACTGGAGCAACGGCTGCCAGAGTAGTTAGAAGCATACTATTGAGAGGGTTATAGATTTGCTGCCAGGGCATAGTTTTCCTTTGCTTATGTTTTGTAGACTGATTTTACCAGTCGGATTATTCTAATCCAAGATCAATTGCGATTAACTACTTTGGTAGAAATAATATCTGTCTTACCGTAAACTGGCCATTTATGGCCAGGAATGCACAGTGAAGACAATTTCTTAAACAACCGCGCCCCGAACCATCCGGGGCGCATGTTATAATTTCAGTGCCGAAGGAGGGAATCGAACCCTCATACCTCACGGTACACGATTTTGAGTCGTGCGCGTCTGCCAATTCCGCCACTCCGGCGAGCACATTCAGTATATCTGAACATTATCACGCGGTCAAGGATTTTACACACTATGAAACTTGGAATTATCGGTTTACCACAAAGCGGGAAAACAACACTGTTCAACGCATTAACCCGGGCTATGCAGCCCACCGGCATTACTGGAAAAATTGAAGTGCATACTGCTGTAGTGGATGTTCCCGACAGCCGGGTAGACAAACTATCCGCAATGTTCTTGCCGAAGAAGACGATTTATGCCAAGGTGACGTATGCCGATATCGCCGGGTTGGACGGCAGCGCCAGCAAGAGCGGCATCGCTGGCACATTACTTAACCAGTTGACCCAGATGGATGGCTTTATCCATGTGGTGCGCTGCTTTGAAGCGGAAAATGTCCCACACCCTTCCGGCTCTGTAGATGCCTTGCGTGATTTGCAGGCTATGGACTCTGAATTTCTGCTCAACGATCTAATTGCTATAGAGCGTCGTTTGGAAAAACTGGCTGAAGAAAAGAAAAAGGGCGCCGGGCGTGATAAAGCTATCATTGACCGCGAAGTCGAATTATTTAACCGTTTCCACGATGCTCTCTCGCAAGACAAACTATTGCGCGACCTGACCTTGATGGCTGAGGAAGAGAAAATGCTGGCCGGGTTCGGCTTTCTGAGCCGTAAACCGGTTCTGGTTGTTATGAATCTATCGGAAGGGCAAAAAGAACCGACGTTAAGTTATGATCACTTGCACAGCCAGGTAGTTGCACTTCAGGGTAAACTGGAAATGGACATTGCTCAGTTACCGCCGGAGGAGGCCAGTATGTTCCTGGAAGAATATGGAATCACTGAGCCCAGCCTGAATCGGATGATCCGTTTGTCGTATGATCTGCTCGGGTTGCAATCTTTTTTCACTGTCGGTCCCGACGAAGTGCGTGCCTGGACGGTACGCCGGGGTGCCTGCGCTCCTGAAGCTGCCGGCGAGATCCACTCCGACCTGCAGAAGGGCTTTATCCGGGCCGAAGTGGTTTCCTATGACGACTTGATGACCCTCGGTGGAATGAATGAAGCCAAAGCCAAAGGCCGTCTACGATTGGAAGGCAAGGAATATATTGTGCTGGACGGGGATATTTTGAATATCCGATTTAATTTGTAAAATCAAAAGTTGGGGCAGGTCGTGTACCTGCCCCTATATTTATCCAACTGAATGTTAATTATTCCAAATTTGCAACGGTCTTGTGCAGCGATTTTTCCAATTCCTGCAGCGAGACACGTGCTGTCATATCCAGGCTAAGCGGGGTGACAGATACAGCTTTTTCTTTTAACATTGCATAAAGATCTGAGCCCGGTTCCACATCATCCGCGGTAGTGATAATGTGAGCAGCCAATTCTCCACCTTCATCCCAACCGCCAAGGCGCTTGGCGTAAGGTGAAAAATATCGAATTTTCGATTGTCGAGTGACGCGAATGGGAGTTGCCATAGTGGCATCGTGGGGAACAACCATATTTAACATGTCAACATCCTTCGGCAAAGGTTGCTCGAGGATAAAAGCGGCCATCAGCCGGGTAAAGTGCGCTGCGATGGAAAAATCAAAATCCAGCGAGTGACTCCGATAATCTTCGGCGACATTCTTTAACTGCAAACTGGTTGCCAATGCAGGTATCCCCAGTGCAGCCGCTTCCAGAGCAGCTCCAAATGTTCCGGAATTAGTCAAATCCGAGGCAACATTTTCCCCGTAGTTTATTCCTGAAACGACCAAGTCTGGTTTAACCGACATAATCTCCAATATCGCATGCTGCACAGTCTGGCTGGGTGAACCGCCAACCGCGAAAACTTCCCATACTTGCTCGCCAATGTGCAGCTCAGTAGTGATGATCTTTCCGTCAGAACTTGCCGGATTGCTTCGTCCCATTCCGCTGGCTTGTTCACGAGGCGCGGCAATGGTGACGAACCCAAGTGTTGACAGAGCTTCTGCCGCTGCCCATAACCCAGGAGATTTAATACTGTCATCATTGGTTAATAGAATTTGTTTACGTTTTGCTATCATTTCTAAACTCTAACTCCTGTATGTTTGAAAACGGAGATTTTCATTCCCTCCATTTAATTATTAGTAGACGCATTTAGTTGAACTAAACCTGTTTATCTAACTTTGATTTTACCTTAATAAATCTGGATTTTATAAACAATCCACCTCTTCCTCTTGAAAAGGTGGATTGTACGGGCAAAATGGATAATGTTTAACTCTACTTATCAGGCATTTTCTATGACGACTGCCGTGCCGTAGGCCAGTACCTCGGTGACTCCCTCCATTACGTCATTGGCGTCGTAGCGCATACCAATGATGGCATTGGCGCCCATATCCCGAGCGTGTTTGACCATCAATTCGAAAGCTTCCGAACGGGCATGTTCACACAGTTCTGTATAAATGCTGATGTTGCCGCCGAATAAAGTTTGAAAGCTGCCAGCAAGATTACCTATCACACTCCGTGAACGCACGGTGATACCGCGTACCACTCCTAGCTGGCGGGTGATTTTGTAACCCTCAAAATTGAAGGCTGTTGAAACCCATAAATCATTCATAAGAAATCTCCTTTTTGGTTTTTTGCTTTAATCAAAAATGGTAGTAAGTAAATCCAACATATCCCGGTTTTAGGGGATGGTTTCTAGCTGGGAGGTGCAGTTCGGACAACGGGTGGCTTTTACGGGGATGGTTGTCTGGCAGTACGGGCATTCTTTGCTGATGGAGGCTATGACCGGGGCGGGTTTTTGCAACCGATTAACCTGCTTGATTAATAGGAAAACGGCAAAGGCGACTATCAGAAAATTGATGAGTGTATTGATGAAAAGACCGTAGTTCCAGGT
>JBAWYZ010000302.1:0-3209 GCA_037143255.1 Leptolinea sp.
ATACAATATACAGTATATTGATATATGGTATAACGCAATGGATGGTGGTACAGTGTTCCGTTAATCTGGGAATCAATGAATTTTTAATACAAGGGGGATAGATGAAAACTGTCTGAGGATTAATTGTTAAATTATTTATTTTTTGTTTTTCTTGTAGTTCTGGTTATTGGTAACGCTTGGGCTGAAAATAAAATATCTGGTGATGTGCTATCTGTCGCCGATTGTGACACTATCACAGTTCTGGATGGCAGTAAGTCTCAGCATAAAATAAGGATTTATGGAGTGGATTGTCCGAAAAAACATCAGGATTACGAACAGAAGGAAAAACGATTCATGTCTGATCTGGTATTCGGGAAAACGGTTGAAGTAAAAGTTATGGATACTGACCGGTATGGACGTACAGTTGGGGTCGTTAATATCGGCTCAAAATCACTCAATACAGAATTGATTATAAATGCTATGTAACAGATAATGAATAATTGCTGTTAGTTGGCAGAATATATTCAAACTTAATTCATCATTTCTTTATTTCAATTTATTTTTGAAGAGATCAATAAATAATTGTTGAATTAAACAAATAATCGTTGACATTTTAAAAAAGTTAACGCACAGTGCAATAAAAAGGAGAAATACTATGGACTCGGTTCAGAGAAAAATAATCAAAACAAAACCAGACCGAGTATCCGGTACTCAGCCAGAACAGATGGATGGGGGGATAATTGGAGACAGCAAAATTATATTCAGTGTTCTGAAACAAATCGCTGATGCTTTCGTCAGCACTTTCCCGCGTACTTCAGAAGTGGTCGTTCACGATCTTTCTCAACCACAGCAATCCATCAAGCACATTGCAGGCGACATAACTCATCGTAAAATAGGTGGTCCGGTTACTGATTTGGTCATAAAAGCTCTTCATCAGGAAGGTCGCAACATCCGTGATCGGCATAATTACAAAACGACTAACAGTGACGGTCGTGTTCTCAAATCCACCACCGTTTTCATCCGCAACAGTTTTGGGGATGTTGTCGCAGCATTGTGTATAAATTTCGATATAACTGATTTTCTCAACGCTGCCTATGCGTTAGATATTTTTACAAGCACTGAAAACAGCTTGAACGGTTCGGAAAAAGCTGAAACATTTGCAAAGTCCATCGCCGAAACTATCGAAGCCCTGTTGCAACAGGCAATTTCCAAAATTGGCAAACAACCCTCCTCCATGACCATTGAGGAAAAAATTGAACTGGTTAAGGAAATTGAAACCAGCGGCGTTTTTCAGATCAAGGGCGGTATCGACCAAGCTGCCCTATTCATGGGAGTTTCCAAATATACAGTTTACAACTATTTGAAGAAAATTCACGCAGAGCATGACCTCAATCGGTTCTGACCATGCTTCTTAAAGACAAAAGGAAGGAATAAAAGATGCCAGATTCGAATTCACCAGCCCCGATCACAACAAATCAAGCACCAGCCGCTATCGGCCCCTATTCCCAAGGTGTAGTTGCCGGAAACCTGCTTTTCATATCCGGTCAGCTGCCGCTGAACCCGGCAACGGGTGATTTTGTTGGAGGGGGAATCGAAGAACGCGCTCATCAATGTCTGAAAAACATCAAGGCAATCGCAGAAGCGGCAGGAACCGGTTTAGACCGTGCTGTCAAGCTCACCGTCTTTATGACAAATATGAACGATTTTACAAGAATCAACCAAGTTTACGCACAATACTTTAACGTGATCCTGCCGGCCCGATCGGCTGTTCAGGTGGCCGCGCTTCCCAAAAATGCTGATATCGAAATAGAAGCAATTCTAAATCTATAAACACTAAGGAGAAACAGAATGAATCTTGCTCAATTTCCTCGCCGGCGCTACACCGAAAATGAAACGCCCCTCGAGTTTTTGCCGCGTTTCACCAACGCGCTTGGCGGACCTAATGTTTACATCAAAAGAGACGATCTACTCGGCCTGACTGCCGGCGGCAACAAGACCCGAAAACTAGAGTTTCTGGTGGCCGATGCCCTTGCCCAGGATGCAGACACCCTCATCACCTGCGGTGCTGTCCAGTCCAACCACTGCCGTCTGACTTTGGCCGCGGCTGTCAAGGAAGGTCTAAAATGTCGTCTGGTTCTTGAAGAACGCGTGCCTGGCAGCTACAACCCGGAAGCAAGTGGTAACAACTTCCTTTTCCGCTTGCTGGGTGTAGAGAAAACAGAAGTCGTTTCCGGCGGTTCGAACCTGATGGCGGCCATGCAGAAAGTGGCCGATGATCTGGCCAAGGACGGACGTAAAGGCTACATCATCCCCGGTGGCGGCTCAAATCCCATCGGTGCGACCGGTTATGTGGCCTGCGCCCAGGAGATACAGGGGCAACTCTTTGAAAAACAAATCCTTATAGATAGGCTTGTGGTTGCATCCGGAAGCACCGGCACACACGCTGGCCTGCTTACCGGCTTCTACGGCTGCAATATGAACATCCCCATCGTAGGCATCAACGTCAGTCGAGATCCCAATGACCAGGATCCGCTAGTCTACGATTTGGTTCAGAAAACCGCTGAACGGGTAGGTGTCAGGCAGGCTATCCCAAGTGAAGCTGTGGTAACCTTCGGCGACTACTGGCGCCCCAAATACTCTGTTCCCAACAAGAAAATGGTCGAAGCCGTAAACATGATGGCCAAGACAGAAGGCATCCTGATGGATCCGGTATATACCGGAAAGGCTATGGCCGGTTTTATCGACCTCAGCCGCAAAGGTTATTTCAAGAAAGGTGAAAATATTCTCTTCGTCCATACCGGGGGAGCTCCAGGGCTGTACGCCTATATTAAGCCGGTACTCGGGCTGGAGGAAGTCGCAGATTGATCTTAAATTAAGAAAATCTTGGCTCTTAGCTGTTTCGGGAGTTTAACCCCCCTAAAGATGACATTTCCGGGGTTGCCCATCTCAAGACATCTATGAGCCGAAAAGGTGAATTCCAGTGAATGAAAAGATAGTGGGAATCATTGGTGGCATGGGTCCGGAGGCAACAGTTGATTTTATGCAACGGCTGATTCGTCTCACCCCGGCGGCAGACGACGTTGACCATATTCACTCCATTGTTGATAATAATCCCAAAATCCCATCGCGCATCAAGGCCATCATAGATGGCGTAGGTGAAAGCCCTTTACCACATATTATTAATATTGCACGAAGGCTTGAGTCTTTTGGGGCGGATTTTTTAGTGCTTC
>JBAWYZ010000303.1:0-3197 GCA_037143255.1 Leptolinea sp.
TAGTAAAGCAATACGATGAGCTGTGCTTAAATCCATGCGGATGGAACACGCGTCCACCAACTGTCGGTCACGCTCTACCCGCCGCAACGGGGATTCGCGGGTCAAATTCACACGGGATTGATTTAGTTCAAATCTAGCGACTTCCAGAATTGAAAGAACAAATCGTGATATCTGCCGCGTGACTTCATTAAGCCCCGCCAACAGATCTTCACAAGAAGGAGTTGCCATTACCGCGGCGCCGGTGGGAGTAGGCGCACGCGCATCAGCGGCAAAATCTGCCAGGGTGAAATCTGTTTCATGACCAATGCCGGTTACGACCGGCGCTTCAGAATCAGCAATGGCGCACACTACCCCTTCATCATTGAAAGCCCACAGGTCTTCCATGGAACCGCCGCCACGAGCTATCAAAATCACATCCGGATGGATTTCCCGGTTCAAGCGTTGCAAAGCCAGGATGATCTCTCGCGGCGCATCCACTCCCTGTACGGCAGCCGGTGCCAGAATGACTTCAGCTAACCGATAGCGGCCGCGCAGAGTGTTCAGCATATCCTGCAGCGCTGCTCCCGTAGCCGATGTTACGATACCAATCTTTTCAGGCAATTCAGGGATTGGACGTTTCCGGTCTTCATCAAAAAACCCTTCGGCTTCAAGCCGGGCCTTCAAGCGTAGAAATTCTTGATAGAACTCGCCTTCTCCGCGCATGCGCACTGCATTAACGTACAATTGGTAAGCGCCGTCCCGATCATAGATGGAAACTGCACCGTGCGCTTCGATTTGCGAGCCTACCTGGAGATCGGCGGGAATACGAAAAGCAGAAGTCCGCCAGATGACGCATTTGATCGCCGCCCCCGAATCTTTCAGGGTGAAGTAAATATGCCCGGAAGCCGGCCGTGAAATATTGGAGACTTCTCCGGCAATCCACACATCTTGCAGCAACTCATCACTTTCCAGCAAGGTTCGCAGATAAGTAGTTACTTCTGAAACAGAAAAGGATGAGGGACGAATAAGAGGAGGTTGGAACATAGTTTAACTTTATCCAAATCTGACCGTACTGTCAAATCCACTTATAAAAGATTTTCAATTCAGCAATTCTCAATATGATTTTTTATTCCACCCAAGACATATAATAAATCCAAAATCAGCCTGCCTAGCTCGTTTTCGACAGCACAAGTGTCTGTTTTTTCATTGCGTATTACCCCTATCCCCCGCCTTCCCCCAAATCTAAAACGGATTTGAAGTTCGAGGAGCTGTTTTCTTTTGAAATATATTGTGTTTTACCTATTATTTACTTCTCCTCCTCTAAATTCCGCACTTTGGAATTTTGGGGAGGTTGGGAGGGAGCTTGACACGGCATTCTTTTAAAGCCATATTGAGAATTGCTGATTTCAATTTGACTGGACAGGATATGTTAGAATAATCCCAATGATGGAACACATCTGGTCGCCCTGGAGAATGAACTACATTATGAACCACGAACACAAAGATGGCTGTATCTTTTGTGATGCGCTCGAGCATGAAGACGGCTCGGAAAACCTGGTTGCTTTTAGGGGGAAAAGAGCTTATGTAATATTAAACCGGTATCCATATACCAACGGGCATTTGATGGTGGTTCCCAATGACCATCAACCATCGATGGAAAACCTGGATGTAGAAACCCGCGGCGAACTTATGGAATTACTCAGTCGTTCTGTTTGCATCTTGCGGGGTGTATACAATCCAGAAGGTTTTAATGTTGGCACGAATATCGGCGGGGCAGCCGGAGCCGGTGTGGTGGGGCATGTCCATTTTCATGTCGTTCCGCGTTGGGCTGGCGATACCAATTTTATGACCACAACCGGCAATGCGCGTGTCTTACCGGAAGAACTTTGTCAAACGTACGATAGAATATCCAAAGCGTGGTTAGGGTAAGAATTTACTCAATTTCCTAAGCGGTTAATCAAAGTAACCAGGTATTTTGATTTTATTTGTTGGCTGGCCATCGCCTGTTTGATGGGCGGCAGTTTTAATATCACGCCCAGAATAGCGGCCATGGCCCGGTGATTCCAGAGCGCCCGGTTGTCAAAAATCAAATTCTGCAGGTCGCCCCGTTCTATAGCCATCAGCACCACGCGGTGGGTTGAATTGACCGGAGTTATTACCCGTTCAGGCCTGGATTTCAAAGATAAGCCATTCTTCGAGCATGTCCGAACACACACTCCGCACCCCAGGCAAAGTTCCTCATTTACAAGCGCCATCTTCCGGTTCGGTTGATGAGGGTCATTGGCCGATACCAGGGTCATGGCTTCCACCGGGCAAGCCGAGACGCATTTGCCACAACCTGTGCATAAATCCTGTTCCACCACAGGCAAGAAATTGGAGGTGTGGACTGGATTCATAAGCCCAAATTTACGGGCGGCTATCATGGCTTCGCAGCAACATCCGCAACAGTTACAGATAAAATTTACCCCAGCCTGAGTATTTTCTCCAAATTGCACCAGGTTATTCTTATAAGCAATATCTAGAAGATCCAATCCTTCTTTGGCATCGATGAGGCGGCCATATCCGTGCTTGGTCAGCGATTCGGCGCTGGTATTAAATGTCATACAGATTTCCATGGGTGCAGCACAGTTTCTATCAACATGCTGCATTTTATGTCGGCAATAACACATCCCTACCCCGCGGTGGGTGGCTGTACGAATGACTTCGCTAGCTCGTTCATAATCTAAAACATAAAGGGCGTTCTCCGAAGAAAGAACCGGTTCATTGACGAAAACCCGCCCCAACTGGGTTTCTCCGGTCGCAAATAACGCGCGGATGAAATCCTCTTCCACATTCAAGTACTGGTAAAACAATTCAGCGAGGACTTTCTGGTCTACATCGCCCCGCAGCCGCATCATGGAAAATTCAAAGAAACCGGCCATCGGCGGCGGAAGGGCATAGATCATCTCGCCATTTCGCTCCACATCCACCAAAATAGCGCGGCTGGCCAATTCATCCAGGATAATTCGAGCGGCAGCCGTATCCAAATGCCAGACTTTTGAAGCCTGCTCCACCGAAAAAGGCTTAATGGGCAGCAAGGCAACCAATTGCGCCTCTTTTTCACTGAAAAGTATTTGCAAAATTTTGTAAAGCGTTTCAGAAGGAGGAGCGCCCTGCGGAAAGCGGTTCAAACGGTCAACAAGTTCGACGTAACCAGACTTCAACGTGATGTGGGACAT
>JBAWYZ010000304.1:0-3192 GCA_037143255.1 Leptolinea sp.
ACTTATTTTCCTGACCAATTGCTTTCCAAAGTGGTTTCCCGGCATTCTTTACAGGGGCATAAAAGTCGCAAATAGCGCCAACTGAATATTCCATCGTGATGTCCATCTTTCCATTCAAATGTTAGTGCATAACTGCCCACTGCTGCCAGGTGATTCATATACGTTGCCGGTGATTCGGGCAGGAGGATGTCAAAAACCGCCGGATCGGGGTCCGCTCGCATATTCTCATGCCCGCCCCGGCAAACCGCACAAGGGCAGCCAGCCCGCAATAAATAAAAGGGGTAGCAACTTGTGTGCCTATCAGACCATAGGACGGATAATTCCTGCTTTGTCCGATCTGCTGTAATTTCTACGGGCTTTGGTTCTATAATATTCATATCAGTCTATTCTGGTACAACTGCCAAAAAATCTGCTGCCGCCCAGCCGTTTCTGCCAGCATCCTTTTCCGATTTAAGTTTCCACCAGTTAAAACCGTCCTGCCGCTGAGGGCCATCAATTACCAGGAACTCCTCCCCCTCTTTTCCCAGATAAATAGGGGCGGCATTGACACCCGGTTCCATCCGCAGCCGCAGTCCATCTCCGCCAGTTCCATTGATTTTTACGATCGTATCAACTTGAATCTTGCCTGTCTCCAGTTCAGCCGGAGAAAGACTGGGTGTCGGGATAGGCTCAGTTGGCAAAATCACCAACGCCGTGGGCGCAGGAATCACCGTAAAAACCGCATTTGGCGCTGCGGCCGTGGGTGCCGGTCGGAAAATGAACAGTGACCCAATGCACAAAGTCGCCATAATCAAACCGAGAAAAATAGATGCGATCAGCATCCCCGGAGTGAAAATGATGTCTGCTGACTGTTTCATCCAACCACTGCTGGCAGAAGGAAAAACGCCAGTCCAAGAATAAGGTAAATTGCCAATAAAGCCGCACCTTCCAACCAATTTGATTCCCCATCCATAGACACTAGTGCAGCAATCACAACTGCCGCCCCCAGAGAAATCAGTTCAAATGGATTGAACATCAAGGTAAGTGGATTTCCCATCGCCAGGCTGATAAAAACCAACAGTGGCGCAACAAACAAAGCAATTTGCAGACTGGAAGAGAGCGAAATTTCCATGCTTAGTTCCATCTTATTCTTCATAGCAGATTGCACCGCAACCAAATGTTCAGCCACATTGCCAACAATGGGAATCAGAATGATACCGATAAAAAATTCAGACAATCCAAACTGGCTAACCACACCTTCAACAGCGCTAACTAATAGCTCGCTTAATAGCACAACTCCAAGGGTAGCTACACCTAAAACAATGACAGCCGTGGAAATAGAAAAGAGCGGCTTTGACTGGGTTCCAGTCTCTTGATGCGCTGAAATCGGTGTTCCGCTGTATTTGAGGCTGTAGATGATCCCCAGCACATATAACACAATCATGACTCCTGCAACGCCCAAACTAAGCAGCTCCACCCCAATTGTCCATCCGATTGAGCCCACATTTCCAAGCGAATGCCCGAAGAAGGATGGAATCACCAGCGCAAGAATAGTCATGACCAACAGAACGCCGTAATTGCCGGATTGTTTTCGATCAAATTTCTGAACGCCATGTTTAAGTCCGCCAAACAACATGGACATACCCATTACGAGCAGCAGGTTCCCAATTATGGAACCGGTAATGGATGCTTTCACCAACTCCAGCAGGCCTTCACGAATTGCAACCAGGGTGATGATTAATTCGGCAGCATTTCCCAATGTAGCATTCAACAGACCACCAACCTTTGGACCGGTGTAATGTGCCAAAGCTTCCGTTGCAGAACCGATGTAGCCAGCTAAGGGGATCACCCCAATGGCGGCTAAAAAGAACACCCAAGTGTCGCCCCATCCAGCAAAGTGAGCGATTCCGGCCAGTACGCCAGCCAGTAAAAGAATAGTTGTCGGATTTTCTTTAAGTACTTTTTTAATTATGTTTGTCATTCATAAATTATATCGCATGCGCGGCAAGATTTACCCAGGGCTGCATGTTATAATTCCCAAAAATGAGTATGCCCGTTTCTTCAAATCCGGTTCTTTCAAACCGATACCAGTTACTCCAGACCCTAGGCAGTGGCGGCACGGCAGTAGTGTATCGTGCGCGCGACCTGATGTTGGAACGCCAGGTAGCCATCAAAGTTTTGCGGCCGGATTTCAGTAAAGATGATACCTTTCGCGAGCGGTTCCGGCAGGAAGCCCGCGCCGCGGCTAACATTTCGCACCCAAATATCGTAACTGTGCATGATTTTGGACTGGATAATGACCGCCTTTTTATCGTTATGGAATACGTGCCGGGTACAGATCTGAAATCCATGCTGCGGCAGCACGGCCCCTTTTCGCTTGATGAAGCCATTCCGGTGATATTGCAAGCCTGTGCCGGTCTCGGATATGCGCATCGTTCGGGAATTGTTCACTGTGATGTTAAACCGCATAATATGTTGGTGACTCCCGAAGGACAATTGAAGGTCACTGATTTTGGGATCGCCCGGGCCTTAGCCGGGATCCACCCGGATGAAAAAAGCGATGTAGTTTGGGGATCGCCGCAATATTTTTCTCCTGAACAGGCTTCCGGAGCAGCTCCATCCCCTGCTTCTGATGTTTATTCGCTGGGCGTTGTTCTTTACGAAATGCTCACCGGTCGTCTTCCTCTAAATGCAGACACTGCTTCTGAACTGGCTCGGATGCATCGTGACGAACCGCCGGTACCTATCCGCAAAATCAACCCCAATCTGCCGGCGTCATTGGAACGAATATTGCTAAAGGTTTTATCAAAAGAACCCGCAGCCCGATACCGCTCGGCAGATCAATTTGGCCAGGTCTTATCCGGTTTTAGCCATTCTCCAGAACCCGGACAGGTGATTGTCCCCAATGACAATAAGGTAAATCCTGCTGCAAAATCTGCCACCCGCAGCCAACCGGTTGAATCTCCACAGGACGATAAAGAAGCATCCGGAATCGACTGGGTAGCCGTGGGATTGGGTTTGTTGGCTGTGCTATCTATTGGCGGACTAATTCCGTACTGGACCTACGTCTTAATGTTTATCAATTCCTTAGGTATAAAATGAAGCCAATTATTCTCTCCGCATCTATTCTTTCTGCTGATTTTAGCCGCCTGGGCGATGAAATAAAAATCGTCGAAAACGGTGGAATAGACTGGATTCATATCGATGTGATAG
>JBAWYZ010000305.1:0-3188 GCA_037143255.1 Leptolinea sp.
GGTATGTTGCTGTCGGCGTTGGGTATTTATTTGCATCAGTTCTGGATCATGTTGCTGGGTTCCGGCGTAATTGGCGGTATCGGTTTGGGCTTAGGTTATATTTCTCCGGTGTCTACGCTCATCAAATGGTTTCCAGACCGTCGCGGCATGGCAACCGGTATGGCCATTATGGGGTTTGGCGGTGGCGCAATGATCGGCTCACCCTTGGCGACAGCCTTAATGAAGTACTTTGCAACGCCAACCAATGTTGGCGTTATGCAAACTTTTATCGTCATGGCGGGTATTTACTTCGTTTTTATGATGTCGGGCGCCTTGAGTTATCGCATCCCCGATTCTGACTGGAAGCCGTTGGGCTGGAGTCCGCCTGTGGCAAAAAACAGTAACTCCATGATTACACCGCATCATGTGCATGTAAAAAACATTTTCAAGATTAAACAGTTTTGGTTGTTGTGGGGCGTGTTGTGCATGAATGTGAGCGCCGGTATCGGCGTGATCGGTATGTCATCGCCGATGTTGCAAGAGGTTTTTGGCGGGCAATTGATTGGCGTTGCCAAAACCTACGGTGAACTTGACAAAACCCAGCTTGCGGCAATTGCCGCAATTGCCGCCGGTTTTACTGCGCTGTTGAGTTTGTTTAATATTTGTGGCCGGTTTTTTTGGGCCAGTTTGTCCGATGTGTTCGGTCGTAAAATGACCTTTATCATTTTTTTCGTGCTGGGCGGATTGTTGTACATCAGTGTTCCCGGAAGTGCCGATGCGGGTAACAGGCTGCTTTTTGTCGCTGCGTTTTGCGTGATTTTAAGCATGTACGGCGGTGGATTTGCAACTGTACCCGCGTATCTGGCGGACTTGTTCGGTACGCAAATGGTTGGGGCCATCCATGGCCGATTGTTGACCGCCTGGGCAACGGCGGGGATTTTGGGGCCGGTGATAGTCAATTACATGCATGATTATCAATTGAGTTTGGGCTTGCCACGCGAGCAGGTTTACAACCAAACGATGCTGATTCTGGCGGGGTTATTGATGATTGGCTTGCTGTGCAACCTGTTGATCCGTCCTGTGGACGATAAGTGGTTTATGACAGCTGATGAGCTTGCGGAAGAAAAGCGCCATGCCCGTGAACTCATAGCCGAGGAAGAAGTGCATTTTATAATCGATAAAGGGGAGGGCAGAGACGCAAGCAAACCCACGCATCCGGCAAAAGTCTGGTTAGCCTGGTCAATGGTTATTATTCCACTGTCTTGGGGCGTTTACAAAACCCTGATTAATGCGGCCAGGTTTTTTATCTGATGGCCTTATTTTATTGACCATCAATCAATAATCGCAGTCTCCAGGTGTTTAGCGGAGCTTAATCCTTTCAACTTCGATTTATCCTTAATGCCCGCAAATCGGGTACCCGCCAGATCGGCTCCCGCAAAATTAGTGTCTTCAAGTGTGGTTCCTGATAAATCCGCACCTGATAAATTGGCTCCCGAGAAATCAGCGCCTGACAGGTCAACGCCAAACAACACCACATTTTGCAGATTTGCCCCGGAAAAATTGGCATAGCGCATCAAGGCGCGGTCGAAATTGGCATTGGAAAGATTGGCTCCCGATAAATTGGCATTGTTCAGGCTCACCCGCATCAAACCCATGGACTGATTTTTCATGTCAGCGCCCCACAAAGCATGGGACAGATTGGCATGGGACAGGTTGGCGCGGTCCATTACGCCAATAAACCGGCTGCCACTCAGATTGGCGTTACTCAGATTGGCTCCGCCCGCATGCACGCCAAAAATGCTGGTATTGGAGAGATTGGCATTGGAAAAGTTGACTTTCGACAGCACCGATAAATCCAGATTTAGACCGGACAAATCACTGTTGCTTAAATTGGATCGGCGTAAATCCGACCCCCACAAATCAGCTATTTTAAAATCCAGGCCGGATAAATCCAGGTCGGTCAAATCCTTTCTGCGTAAGTCGGCTGGATGGGCCTTGTCGGCTTTGGCAAGCCGTTTTTCTACTTCCGCCCGGTCAAGATCAGCCGCCGATGCCGACATACAAGCCAGTGTTGCCAATAGTCCCAGCCAGTAAAAATGAGTTTTCATGCAGTCACCTTCAAGTAGATTGATTAAATCGGTCAGGAAAAAATAAGCCAAACTTTAGTACCCGTAAACGTTCACTTTCCCCCTTTAGAAAAAAGACGAACAAATCCTGACCAAAGGGAATACTTATGAAATATCTTGAACATTTATAACCCAAAAGGAGTATATATCAAGTGCTTTCTTCGCGTCCCTTCATTGTTATTGAAACTAAACCTTATTCGTACAACGAATTGATATTTTTAGGAGATAATTATCCCTCTGGACGGATTATAGGGGATGGTCTTTTTGAATTGAGAAAAAAAGAAAGTTAGATAGGATAACCGCTATTGAAACAACACCGCCAGGCTAATAATCGCCGCACTCAGTATCATGGCCCATACGGTTGTCCGATGATTATTGTCCATTTGTTCCCGCAATAGCACCAGTTCCCGTTGTTGAGCTTCAGCCCGTTGTTGGGCGTAAGCCGCATTGTCCAGGGCTTTGTAAATTAAGGATGGAATTTCCGGAAAATGTTCGGCAAATTCGGGAAACTGTTTGATGATTTTGTTGATTTTTGCTTTAGGGCCAATGCGGTCATGAAACCATTTTTCAAGAAAAGGTTTGGCGGTTTGCCATAAATCCAATTCAGGATAAAGTTGTCTGCCCAAGCCTTCAATATTAAGTAGTGTTTTTTGCAACAACACCAATTGCGGTTGAACGTGCATATCAAAACGCCGTGCGGTCTGGAATAACCGAAGCAACAATTGACCAAAAGAAATATCTTTCAGCGGTTTTTCAAAAATAGGTTCGCAAACACTTCGAATGGCGGATTCGAATTCTTCTATGCGGGTTGAACTGGGCACCCAGCCGGATTCAACGTGCATTTCGGCCACTTTTCGATAATCACGGTTAAAGAAAGCCAGAAAATTTTCGGCCAGATAGCGTTGGTCAGACAGCGACAAAGATCCGACGATACCAAAATCAACGGCGATATATTTATCCGGGAGATCGACAAAAATATTGCCGGGGTGCATATCGGCATGAAAGAAATTATCCCTAAACACCTGAGTAAAAAATATTGTGACGCCATCACGAGCCAACTTCGGAATATCCACTCCGGCTTCC
>JBAWYZ010000306.1:0-3185 GCA_037143255.1 Leptolinea sp.
ATATCATAACCGCTCTCGGCTATCCGCAACATTTCGCTTATTAATTCAGGCGGGTGTTGACCGTCACCGTCCAATGAAATTACGTAGTCGCCCATGGCGTAATCTAATCCAGCGGTCAAGGCAGCCTGCTGCCCAAAATTTCGGCTGAGTTCAATTACTTTAACCCGCTTGTCAGTCTGAGAAATCGCCGCCAATTTGAGAGCGGTGGCATCTTGAGAGCCATCATTTACGTACAAAATGGTAAATAAATATGGCAAACCTAGTAAGGCAGCCTCTAATTTCGAATGGAAGGCATCAATAACTTCCTCTTCGTTGTAAATCGGGATGATAAGATCGACTGTTTTCATGGATAGATAAATCATACTACAACGCGCGAAATTCCGCCGACTTTCCGGCTGGTCGCTTTGATATCAAAACAGTAATTTCTCAGGCAGGAATACATCCTCCCGAGGTGCACTGAAAAGGAAAGCGGGAATGGAAAAAACCATGATTTTCACTATAATCCTTCATTTTCTGCGATTCGTGTCTCTTTTGACTGACGTCAAAGATTTCAAACTGAGCAGTAGGTCAAAAAGCTGCTAGTACACTATCGGTTCTCACTTACACTTTAAGCACACTTCCCAAAGATCATTCTTGGGAGTAAAATATATATCCAGTTTTCGATTTTATAACGGAAGGAACCATTATGGCCCACAAAATTAATATCGATGAATGCATCAATTGCGGCGCTTGTGAAAGTGAATGCCCGGAAGGCGCGATCTCTGAAATTGACGGTAACATGGTGATCGATGCCTCCAAATGCACTGATTGTGCTTCCTGTGTCGATGTGTGCCCCAGCGACGCCATCCACCCCGCGTAGTCAGAAACGATTTTTATAAAAACATTCGTACCAAAAGGCGGCCTATGGGCTGTCTTTTGGTTTAACGTCTTCATATTCTAATGGGTATAATTAATTCCATAATTCTAAAAGAAAGCAGACTTATGAACAAATTTATCGTAGTCGCTGGCAATATTGGTGTCGGAAAATCCACTCTGGTAAAAATGTTATGTCATGCGTTGGAGTGGCAACCTTTTTACGAACCCGAGACAGAAAACCCCTATCTGGCTGATTTCTATCAGGATATGGCGCGCTGGAGTTTCCAATCGCAGGTTTTCTTTTTAGCACGGCGGTTACAAATTCATCATCAAATATTGCATTACAATGGCTCTGTAATTCAAGACCGCAGTATTTATGAAGATGCAGAAGTCTTTGCCCGCAACTTGAATCTTCAAGGCAACCTTAGCAATCGTGATTACGCCACCTACTGTTCGCTTTACCAAACTCTGGTCGAATTCTTGCCTCCGCCAGACCTGGTAATTTACCTGCGTGCTTCCGTGGAAACTCTGACCAACCGAATTGCCTTACGTGACCGTGATTATGAAAAATCTATCAGCCCGATGTACCTGGAACAGGTCAACCAACTTTACAGTAAGTGGATTGATGGATTTACGCTATGCCCAGTGCTAACAATCCCGGCAGACGAGTTGGATTATGTTGTCCGGCCGGACCACCTGGACATAATCGTCAACAGGGTGCAACAAAAATTAACCGGTAAAGACGAGGTTGTCTTCTCGGCTGCAGTAACCAATTAAGGGGCGATTCTTACCGGGGTTCGATGACCAGTTTGATGGCAGTCCGTTCATTGCCATCAATTTCGATAATCACAAACTCAGGTAAGCAAACTATGCTTACTTCTTCAAGCGCGAGATACCCTTTGGCTAAAATCAGCGCCTTGATAGCCTGATTGACTGCCCCCGCGCCGATGGCCTGTATTTCGGCATGTTTCTTCTCGCGAAACACTCCTGCGATCGCCCCCGCTACGGCTGCAGTGCGGGAGGTGGCTTTAACTTTGATGATGTCCATATTTCTCCTCCTACTTTAGTTCGGGTACTATGGTTAAATCAACTTGAAAAGGGGACAAACAACCTTCCTAAATCAATAATACAGAATTAATTCGATTCATACAAGCGGTTAAATCCGAATCACCAACATTTTTGCGGATATTTTTGGATTTAGCATAGTTCTTTGGTCAATTCACTATTTCAGCGCCTTGAGATGCCTGGCAGACATATACTTCCGGGTGAAGACCGGTTTGAGATTCATACATTGAGGATAGCCGCTCTGAAAATTCTGGTGTTGCTTCATTTTTTACCAAGTTGACAGTACAGCCGGCGAATCCTCCGCCAGTTTGCCGGGCGCCGTAACATCCGGGCAAAGGTTGCGCCAGTCTGGCCATCAAATCTAGTTCCGGCCCGGACACCCCAAACAGGTCGCGCAAAGAGGCATGGCATTCGTTCATCAGTTCACCAAAAGATGCGATATCACCGACTTCCAGAAGCGGAATGGCCAGCGCTGTCCGCTCAATTTCATTGACTACGTGTTGGGCGCGCATGCGAGTTTCTTCCGGAAGGATAGAAGAAAGTGAATTGAACTCCGCCATACTGATGTCTCTTAGCGATTTTATTTCCGGTTTCTTACTCTGCAGCAGACGCACGGCCTCCTCACAGGAATCACGCCGTTTGTTATAGGCGCTGGTGACCAGAGTTCGTCGAACAGAGGTATCTGCGATCACTATGGCCACATCGTCTGGTAATGGCAGCGTGCGATATTCCAGGCTGCGGCAGTCCAAAAGCAGCAAGCGATCCTTCTCGCCACAAGCTGAGGAGAATTGATCCATAATGCCGCAGTTCATTCCGACATATTTGTTCTCTGCCTGCTGGCCTATTTGCGCCAATTGAATGGGAGGAATGCACCATCCCCCAAGCGTTTGCCAGGCTACTCCAAAGGCCATTTCCACTGATGCCGAAGAACTTAAACTGGCCCCGCGCGGAACATCTGAAGAGAAAACTGCCTTCATCCCATTTACAATCAATCCACTTTCTCGCAGCGCCCAGTCCATTCCGGCTGGATATAATGCCCAATCAGAAAGCGGCTTTCCGTCTACCGATGTTTTCGTTTGAATCGTCTTTGAATCAAAAAAAGACTCGTCATTATCCAAATCGAGCGCCACCAGGGTGGAAGCATCCGTTCCGGAAGAGGAAAAGGCGATCCAGGTTGCCAGGTTTATAGCGGCTGGCAACACCAGTCCATCATTGTAATCAACGTGTTCTCCCAGCAAATTCACCCGCCCAGGAGCCCGGGCGAT
>JBAWYZ010000307.1:0-3173 GCA_037143255.1 Leptolinea sp.
GTCGGCAGATCTGGAAGAGGTTCTTATCGACATCGTCGGTCTGTACGGCCTGACCGGACCGTCAACAGATGTGTTGAATCGCCTGGCTCGCACCTGTCAATTTCTGCTCGATCATCTGCGGGCCGTTACCGACAGCGAAGAGATAGAGGCCGGGGCCGCTAAAATACTGGGAATGATGGTTTACCCTGTTAGCGGAAGGGTGAACTGATGAGTACCAAACGCGCCTACAACAGTACAACCTCACCTATCAGCGGCGGCCAGATCAAGAAACTTCACGCCCTGGCCAACGCCATGGGGTGGGATAAAGAGCAGTACCGGGATAATCTCCAGGCACAGACCCGGCAGGAAACCAGCCTGAAATTGACCTTTAATCAGGCGGGGTCTCTGATTGAGGATTGGGAACGCAAAGCCGTTGCCGGTGGGGTGTGGAAGCAAATCGGTTCAAAACCGGTTCAAGGTTCAAGGTTGCAAACTACGAACCAAGAACCGGTTCAACCACGAACCGGTTTGAAATTCACCGATATGGATGGTCGCCCCGGCTTCGCCTCCGGCAGCCAGTGCCGCCTGATCGATGCCCTCTGGAGCCAGGTCACGCGTGCCGAAGATGAAGAAGCAAAAGAAAAGGCCTTGAACAGTTTCTGCCACCGCATCTCCGGAGTCGCCGGGCTGCGGATGGTAAAAATGTTTCAGGTAGAGAAAATAATCAAAGCCCTTGAAGCAATGGGCGCAGTCATTAAAAAAAGCGGCCAGAAGTAGGCGCTATTAAGCGAGGTAAATCATGAAAGTACCACAAGGAGGCATCACCATGATCAGTCGTATTATCAGAAGGACTATTGAAGTATTTCGCCAGGAGATTGCCTGGTACGGCTTGCGTAAAGCGGTAGGGACAAAAAATCTTTTGCCCCTACGCCCGGGCGCGTCTACCGATTATCGCATGATGAGGAGTGCCCGGTGAACTCACTCATACTTATCGGTGCCGGCCTGATATTGCTCGGGCTGGGCGGTGTCGGCGGCTGGTCGGCACGGGTAGTCAGCGCCGATCACCGCTATATTAGGGCGTTGGCCGAGCGCGATGAGGCCGCCGTAAAGTTTTACAAACAAGAATATGAGGCTTTGATTCAGACAAACCAAAAACTGTACAGGAGAGACGCTAATGGCAAGAAAACGAATTGAAGGCACCCTGTTTACCGGGTGGAACGATGTTGACAACGCCCTGATGGAGATTGGTGGCATCGACCGCGAATTAGGGCTGCTGGAATCCAGCCAGAACGAAAGGATTGACCAGATTAAGACCCTTACCAAAGAACTGGCTGCACCGTTTCAGGATCGTAAAAGCGGCCTTGAACTGGCGTTAAAAGAATATTGCGAAGCCAATCGGGCCGACTTTATCAAAATAAAAACAAAAACCCTCACCTTCGGCGAAGTCGGTTTCCGTATCACCACCAAGATCCTTATCAAAAAGGTCGCCGAAACGCTCCAGTCCCTGAAAGATCTGATGCTGCAGCACTGCATCCGCATCAAGGAAGAACCAGACAAAGAGGCGATGAAAGGGCTCTCCGACGAAACCCTCGCTGAAGTTGGCGCAGCGCGCAAGATGGAAAACGTCTTTGGTTATACGTTGAACGTCGAGCGGATCCGGGAGGCAGGGTGATGACAGAAGAAGACTTTTTAGACCTGTTACGCCAGCATGACTGGGGTTATCAGCATAGTGACGATGCGGCGGTATATCGCGCCGGAGGGGCCAGCGCCGCCCGGATCGAAGCGGCCATGCGGGCCAACCCGGAGTTGAAAGAAGTGTATATGCGGGTGATAGCGCGGAGGTCAGTATGAACCCTTCTGAGCACAGGGTGAACGTTGTCGGAATAAAAGAGCAGATCCGTAAAAAGCGCATGGAATGCTTTCATGGCAACCGCTACTGGTACCCAACTCCTGACGATGGGACTGTCTGCATCGGGGTCTTTCAGGGGGCGGTGGGCGTCTGGATCGTGGGTTATGTCCGGGAGAACGGAGCCCGTAAGCGAATTAAGACCGTACATCTGCCGGTCATGACCGCCCCTGAAGTATTGCAGGTAAACCTTGACCACTGGGCGCTTAAACGCGGCCTGAAGGAGGTACTCTGACATGATATTGCGTGAAAAAGAGCTGTTCCCCGAAACAGTCGGTGACCTGAAAGCGGCACTGGCCGATTGCCCGGATGATATGGAGATTTTCGATGCAGTTGGCGAAACCGTGCGGCTTTGCTTGAATACCTATAATGGCAAACCCGTTATCGTATTTGATTAAAATCAAGGAGACCACTATGGCCAGCAATAACCCGGATAACAACTGCTGTAACTGCGAGCTGCGGCTCGCTTCATCAAAGCATCCTGACTGTGTCAGGTGCTTAAAAAACAGCAAACACGGGGACCAGTTCCCGGAATGGCGGCAGGCATGATTCACTACGCACAGATAGCCAACAGCAGCCGCCTGCAAAAAGTACTGCAGTATTTAAGCGACGGCAAACCGCACACCACCCTGGAGATCATCCAGGCCACCGGTATGTGTGCCATCAACAGTATTATTACCGAGCTGCGCAGGAACGGTATTCGCATCAAATGCAATCCGGTCAAGGGCTTCAAGGGGCGGTATGAGTACACGCTGGACCCTCTGGGGCCTAAAGGGAGGATATGAAGATGGGCCATCCAACCTGTCCGAAGTGCAAGGCACTGCTCACCTTTGAACCGGCCTATGGGCTGATTTCGGCACGAGTCAAGTGCATCTTGTGTGGCTGGGAAAGGGCGCGTCCGGTGGCGGTGGTAATTCCGCCACCTGAGCGTGTGGAAGTCAAGCAGGTTGCCATCCGCACAGATAAACGCGGTACCTGCCAATTATGCCTCCGCGAAGACGTATATCTGCGCGGCCCCAAATGTTCACGCTGTTATAATCGCATCAAAAGAGGGGTTGATGTCCATGCCGCATGAACCACGTACTTTAGGCCCCAGAGGGCCCATAACTCAAGAACTCACCGTCCAGGGCTTCCCGGTAACCACACGCGGCGCATACATCCCGAAAACCATTCAGGCGCAGCAGTATCTGATCGAGTGGCGCAACAGCAGCGCCGATGCTTCTGATGCCTGGCCGTGCCGCATAATCTGTGCAGCGTTCAAGCGGATGTCCGCCCGGCGCATGCAGGA
>JBAWYZ010000308.1:0-3170 GCA_037143255.1 Leptolinea sp.
GCGCGCATGCGGGTTCAGATTTGAAAAATGAGGTGGGTGGCTGGCTGGTCGGAAAAACTTATCTTGACCGCGATACCGGCGCCCCCTTCATTGTCATCAACACCATGTTGCCGGCAGAATTTACCCTGCAGGGAAGTGCTTTTTTGACATTTACACAAGACAGTCTGGTTTCACTGCATGCCAAATTGGGAGAAGATTACCCGGATATGGTGTTATTGGGATGGTTTCATACTCACCCAAAGATGGGTGTTTTCTTTTCCGAGTGGGATCGCTGGCTGCATGAGAATTTCTTTCCTGAAAAATGGCAGGTGGGTCTGGTGATTGAACCTTTCAGCGCGTCTGGCGGGTTTTTTCTCCAACAAACCAATGGAACTTTGGATACCCGCCGGTATTTCGGTTTTTATGAACTTTTTCACCGACGAAAAAGATCCATTGTTCACTGGCGAAATTTAACACCTGTCAACTATTCATTAGAATAAAACGAGGTACAAAATGAACCGAATGATGAAAATTTACTATTATGCTGTTTTGGGAGCCATTGGCGGTTTATTTGCCTGGCAAGTTAGTAACCTGATAGGTTTATCTTTTACTCCAAGCCTGTATGTTAACGCCACGATTGTTGGAGCTTTGATCGGGTTTCTCATCGGGTTTTTGATTGGGGCAGTAGAAGGGATAGTTTCACGCAATCCCAAAAAAGCCCTTTTGTCTGGTGCCATCATTGGTGGACTGGGATTAATTGGTGGTGCCATTGGACTCCCGATTGCCGAAGGTCTCTTTCAAGTAATTGGCGGCTACAGTTGGGCACGTCCATTTGGGTGGGGATTGTTTGGACTGTTGACTGGTGCTGCGACTGCGTACAAAGGCGGTTCACAAGCCTGGAAAGGTGCTATCGGAGGGTTTGCCGGCGGCGTGTTAGGCGGGGCGATGCTGGAATTCTCACGTGCCAATCTTTCTGATCCTTTGTTAGGCAAGGCGGTTGGGTTGATTTTGATGGGAGCGGCCGTTGGCGGCTGCATCGCATTGATTGTCTTTACCCTGTCAAAAGCATGGTTTGAAGTCAAATCCGGGAAATTAAAGGGAATGGCATTTATTCTGGACAAATTTCTTCAAATCAATGGACCTACTGCGATTATTGGGAGCAGTTCCTTGAAAGCGGATATCGCTTTGCCCGACCCGGATATCCTACCGCAGCATGCCATGCTGCAAGGTGGTGGGAATTACTTCAATCTAAAAGACATGAGCATGACCGGGACTTTCGTCAACAATAAACGCGTGGAACAGACGCGACTTTCCAACCAGCAGGTTATCCGTATGGGAAATACCGAACTGGTGTATCACGAAAAGAGGTAGACCGTGAAGATAAATCTTCGAACTCTAAGAAGTAGTTTTAGCATTCTGGCGCTTTCCAGTATGTTGATGGGTTTTTCCCCTGTAAAATCGGTTGTTCCACAGGAAGAGAATGTTACTGTCCGGATCACCCAGGTGGATAATTCAAAATTTCCGGCGGTGACAGTTTATGTATCAGTGTTAGATGCTCATGGCGAACCTGTGGCCGTTGATGCGAAGAGATTGGAAATTCGCGAAAACGGCAAGGTCATCCCGGTGAAAGATATCAAGGGAGCAGGACAGGTTGGTCCTTTGACTACATTGCTGGTGATGGATGTTTCCGGCAGCATGGAAAAAGGCGGTAAACTGGATTCGGCCAAGGTTGTTGCCAAAGAATACATTAATCAAATGCGGGAAGGTGACCAGGCTGGAATCATTCTGTTCAATACCATGGTGCGAACCTCGCAATTAATTAAAAGTAACAAAGCCGAATTATCGTCTGGTATCGATATGATTAGCGCAGGAGGGGATACGGCGATGTACGATGCTTTGATCTCGGCTGTTGGCCAGTTGAACAATGTTTCCGGCCGGAAGGCAATTCTTGTTTATACCGATGGTCTGGATAACCGGAGTAAGTCGAACGCGGAAAGTGTTATCTCTGCCATTGGATCAGGGGGGTTGACAATCTCTACAGTAGGCTTTGGTGATGCCTCTCAGGGTTTAGGTTCACAAGAATCGCTGGATGAAGCTACCTTGAAGAATATTGCTGAGAAATCCAGCGGACGCTACGGTTATGCGGAAAATCAACAGGAACTAAGCAACTTGTATGCTTCATTTGGCAAGTCGATGCGTAGTGAATACGAACTTACCTACCAATCTCCATCCGCAATGCGTAACGGGATAAACCGAGGACTAAAAGTGACTTTGAAATCACCTTTTGGGGCGGCAAATCAACCGGGCGATTCAACAACTTACAATCCCGGCGGGTTGATTCCAGAAGTTCCGGTAAGTGGTTCTTGGGGAATGTTCTTTGGATTGCTGGTATTTCTAGGTTTGGTTGCAGCAGCGCCATTGGGTCTACCCTGGGTGAAAGAAAAACTCAACCGGCCAAAAGCAACTATAAAAATCAAGGAGCCAAAAAAGGTTGCCATTAAGCTAAAGAATTAGCGCGAGTATTTCAGTGTATTGTTTTACAAGACTGCCCTCCAGATCAATTAGTCTGGGAGGGCAGTCTTGGAATACGGAAAAACCTAATAAGGTACCTGCTCAGTTAAGTGGTATTTTATTTTCCTTTTCTTATTTAGTTGATTATTTAATTCCTGAGCAGTTACCAATAAGGTTATAAATATTTTGGTTTTCATATGAATCAGAAATAATTCCTATATAATATAGACATCCCAACCTCAGATAGGAATTATTAACATGTCCGAGCCAACTTTGCAAGAAAAACTTCGTTACCGTTTCGATAATTTTATGTCTCGCGGCACCATTTCCCTGATCCTAGGATTAGCGTTATTATCGGTTGTTATCATCACCATAATTTCGGTCGTAGTGGTGATAATTGGGATTGCTCCGGGTGATGGGGATAAAATCTCCTTTATAGAAGCATTCTGGCTCAGTATGATGCGAACCCTCGATGCGGGTACCATGGGCGGCGATACTGGATGGGGCTTTAGGCTAGCGATGTTCGTAGTGACGATTGGTGGTGTTTTTGTTATTAGCACTTTGATTGGTGTTTTGACCAGCGGTATTGAAGGGAAGATGGATGAGTTACGGAAAGGCCGTTCGCGGGTGATTGAAAAGAATCACACCATTATCCTGGGTTGGTCAGAGCAGGTCTATAC
>JBAWYZ010000309.1:0-3140 GCA_037143255.1 Leptolinea sp.
TTATCCTCTTCCAGGCAAGCGTTACCCGGTTAATCCCCCTGTATGCTATTGGAGTATTCCTTTCATTTACCCTTTCCCAGGCCGGCATGGCGCGCCGCTGGTGGAAATCGGGCAAATTGAAGGTGGATGAAAAGATCATTGAACCAGGTTCAGTTCTGACCTACGACAACCGCTGGAAGTTTAAGATGATTGTTAATGGTTTCGGTGCTGTTTGCACGTTTGTAGTTATGTTGGTCTTTGCCATCACGAAATTTAAAGACGGAGCCTGGATTATTATTATCCTCGTACCCATCATGGTTTCTATTTTCTTCTCAATCCATCATCATTATAAAAACTTGGCGAAAAAACTTTCATTGCAAGAATTCCATTCGACAAACATCAAACGCCACCGGGTGATTGTTTTAATCGCCAGTGTACATCGCGGATCACTCGCAGCATTGGCGTATGCCCGGACGCTTTCCAATGACGTCACCTCGGTACACGTTTCTACAGATCCCTTTGAATCAAGAAAGGTAAAAGAGAAATGGGAATACTACGGTGAAGGCACCCGTCTGGTGGTGCTTGACTCACCCTACCGTTTACTGATTGAGCCGGTGATGGAGTATATCGAGAAGATGTTATCCATTCGCCAACAGGATGAAATTATCACGGTGGTAGTTCCGCAATTTGTTCCAGCCCACTGGTGGGAAAACTTCTTGCATAATCAAACTGCGTTAATGCTGCGTTTTGGTCTTCTCTTCAAACCTGGATTGGTTATCATTGAAGTTCCCTATCAGGTTTGATCTTTCTGAACAAACAATTTACTCGAGCGACCCGGCCAAAAACCGGGTCGATTTCGTTAACTTTGCTACAATGTATATATGAGAACCTTTGTTTATGAATAAACTGACAGTCCCAATTCGCCATCTTTCTCATTTATTACTGGCGGTGAGTGTCGTTGCCCTCAGCAGTCTGATATTGTTGAGCCTGCGGGGGTATTTATCCTCACCGATTGTGGCATTCCTGTATCTGATTCCTGTGGTGGTCTGTTCCACCTTGTGGGGGAGATTGGCAGGGATTACATCTTCGATCCTCTCTTTTTTGTTCTTTAATTTTTTGTTTGTTTCACCTTATTATAGTTTTCAGGTGACTCATCCGCAGGACTTTTTGGCGATGATTGTTCTGCTTAGTGTAGCTTTTCTTATCAGCAGTCTGATGGCGCGCGCGCAATCCCGGCTGGAACAAGTTCAGCAGCGTGAACGTGAAGCGATGCATCTATACCGGTTAAGCGTGGAACTGACTGGTAAAAGTGAAGAACAGGATATTGCAGCTGCATTAGCCCGCAGTATATCTGAGTTGCTGCCGGATACCGAAGTTGAAGTGAATCTTTCCACAAGTGGATATAAGGTGCGGTTCCCAAAAAGTGGTTCAGCAGATTCAGGATCTTTGACGCTGCGTACGATACCGCTGATCTCTTCACGCGGTTCCCTGGGAGATATTTGCATTTTTGACCCTCGTAAAGAACTTACTATGGAGGAAGAGCGGCTGCTTCAAACCTTTGCGAGCCAGGGTTCCCTGGCTTTAGAGAGGGCTGCATTGGCCGTTGGCGAAAAACGCGCCCATCTACTAGAAGAAAGCGACCGGCTGAAAACGGCAATCTTATCGTCTGTATCTCACGAATTTCGTACGCCGTTGGCTTCCATTCTGGCATCTGCAACAAGCTTGTTTAACCCGAATGTTGATTTGGAACCGGAGGCGAGGACAGACCTGCAAAGCCTTCTAATAGAAGAAACTGAACGTATGATTCAACTGGTTGGGAACCTGCTGAATATGTCGCGCATTGAGGCTGGTGCGTTAAAGTTGCAGCGAGAATGGAACTCTTTGGCCGAAATATTGGATAATTCAATGAAACGCTTGCTGCGTATTTCAAGGAAGCATAAAATTGAGTTGGATGTCTCGGATGATTTGCCATTGATCTCTGTGGATGCCGTACTGTTGGAGCAGGTATTTATCAACCTGGTGGGAAACAGTCTGAAGTTCTCACCGGAGCAGTCCACTATCTGCATTTGCGCACGTGAAGACGAAACAGTAATGAAAGTGACGGTAAGCAATCAGGGTCCGCCAATTTCAGAAGACACTATCGAGCATATTTTTGAAAAGTTTTATCCAGTAGCCGGCAATGAACGCGGGCGGGGAACTGGCCTGGGGTTGTCAATATGTAAGGGGATTGTTGAAGCCCATGGAGGACACATCTGGGCGGAAAATGTTGCTAGCGGGGTTGATTTCAACTTCACCATTCCGCTTTCATGGGAAGGTAATTTACCGGTAATCCCTTCCGGTGAAGGAGAAACAGCATGACTGCCAAACCACAAATTCTGGTGATTGACGACGAGCAGCAAATTCAGCGTGCTTTGCGCACCATTCTTGGTCAACAGAATTATCAAATCAATTTGGCCGGGACCGGGGAAGAAGGATTAGCCCTGGCTGCGGCGACTCTGCCAGATGTCATCATTCTTGATCTTGGACTGCCTGATATGAACTGCGTAGAGGTTTGCCAGAAATTGCGCTCGTGGACGGATATCCCAATAATTGTGCTTTCTGCCCACGACAGTGAGCAGGATAAAGTGGCGGCTTTGGATGCCGGAGCCGATGATTACCTGACTAAACCGTTTGGGGTGGATGAGCTGCTGGCGCGCATCCGAGTGGCGCTGCGCCACCACTCCTTAATGAAGGGCAGCAAATCCAGCGAAATCCATACCGGAAACTTGGCTATCGATTTGGCCAATTATCTGGTCACCCGCAATGGGGAAATAGTAAAGCTTACCGCCATCGAATTCTCGCTGTTGGCCTACCTGGCCGGAAATGCCGGGCGGGTACTTACTCACCGCGCTATATTAAATTATGTATGGGGACCATCAGAAACCAGTAAAATGGAATATTTGCGGGTATACATCCGTCAGTTGCGTCAGAAATTGGAAGATGACCCGCACAATCCGCAGATCATCATGACCGAATCGGGTGTGGGTTACCGGTTTTTAGTTTAATTCGCCTTCGTGAACCCTTGAGGAAAGCATCAAGGGCAGATGGGGCAGGGGGATTCGCGCACGGCCAGAAACGCATCCCCAGTGCGGGACTGAATCCCCCTCTGGAAAAGTACATCC
>JBAWYZ010000310.1:0-3137 GCA_037143255.1 Leptolinea sp.
TGACTTAATAGCACAGCGTCGATAGCTCCCAGATTATTGGGTGTGAGGGCCGGGCTGGTCAATTTGGTAGAGCCTGTGCCCCAACCAAACGAATATTTTCCGCCTGGAGGATCAAAAACCGGATCGGTCAGTATCCGAAGCGATCCAATTTCCAGCAGCAGGGTAGCGGTACTGATATGGGTGATGTGAAAAGGAAGCATAACTATTTATTTGACTCCAGGCCGGGCGGTATTTTTTTCCACAAACCAGGTTTTCTGTTTGGAATATTGTCGCATAATTTTGATTGTATTATCCTGCCGCTGCGGATAAAATAGAAGTTCACTGGAACCCTGTTTTATAACTGGAGACCAAAAATGACTCAACCAATCCAATTGATTCCTGAATATCGCGATTATGTCTGGGGAGGCGATAAATTGCGCCCTGGATTTATTCCAACGGCTGAAGCCTGGGCGGTTTATGAGAATGACAGAGTAGCGGCCGGACCATGGGTTGGGTTCAGCCTGGCTGAACTGACAGCTAAACTTGGCGATAAGCTTCTTGGGAAATATGTTCAGACCCAGACCGGTGGGCGCTTTCCGCTCTTGATCAAGCTGCTCGATTGCGCTCAATGGCTTTCGGTACAGGTACATCCAAATGATGAACAGGCTGCCAGACTGGAGGGGCTAGGTTTTTTTGGCAAGACGGAAGCCTGGCATGTTTTGGGGGCTGAGGCAGGTGCGCAACTGATTGCAGGTGTCAAAGCGGGCGTTAGCTCCGAAGCGCTTGCTGCATCCATTTCTGACGGTACCATTCTATCCCTTTCGCAATATGTGAATGTGAATAAAGGAGAGACTATTTTTATCCGCCCGGGCACAATCCACGCTTTGGGGCCGGGTTTGCTTATTTATGAAGTTCAGCAATCATCTGACCTGACCTACCGGGTCTATGATTGGGGTCGCCCGCAGACTGAAAAACGTAAACTGCATATTGAGAAATCCCTGGCAGTCAGTGACGCCTCGGCGACCGTCCAACCAGTGGCGGATCCTGCGCTGAAGGATGGAGAGCGCAAGGTGGTGGCTCATAATTCCTACTTCAAACTGGAAGTCATGGTGGCAGAAAAACGTGCGATTGAACTTAACACAGCCGGACAGAGTTTTCATGCCATCACCGTGACCGAAGGGCAGGCGCAGATCCTTGTTTCGGGAGAGCCGGGTGTATGGAAGCTGGGCCAGTATGAAACTTTACTGATCCCGGCGGATTGTGGGAAATACAGCTTTGAGCCCATGGGAGCATGTCGAGCCTTGAAGTCAAGTGTTGAACCGTAGCGCTGTTGTTTGTTTGGAAAAGAGAATATTCAAACGACAGCCTTTGGTTGCAATGCTGGAGCAGCGGCCTATGCCACTAATGGGGGTCCTGGGCGCAAGGAAGAAACGTTTGATGTGGACAGAAAACTTCAGACATCAGCCCGGGACTTGTTTTGGAGTAGGCTTTCACAAGGGCATTAAATACCAATCCAGGAAACGTTCAATGCGTGTATAAACATCCTCCACGTTTTCCCGGCGCAAAAAGCCATGCGGTTCACCGGTGTAGGTTTTGTATTCGAAGGATTTATCATGTTTTCGCAGGGCGGCAGCCCATTCTTCGCTGCCTTCGGGTGGAACAACTTGGTCTTCCAATCCGTGCAGCAGTAAAATTGGTTTTTGGACATTTGTCACATCGTAAATTGGGCAGCTTTCGCGATAAACTTTCGGATTTTTACCCGGATGTCCAAGAAATATCTCGGTATATAGGCGCAATTCGCGCTTGCAGAGAGCCCAAGAACTGACGGTATTGGCATCTCCGTATTTGGCGATACCGCAAGCGAATAGATAATCAGGGTCACGCGACAGGCAGCAGTTGGTCAGGTAGCCACCATAGCTGCCGCCCATGATTGCCAGGCGGGCTGGGTCAATTCCGGGGAGTGTCACGAGATATTTTGCACCGTAAAGGCAGTCTTTTGTATCACCCAATCCCCAATCGCCGTAATTGGCATGCTCAAATTCCACGCCGTAACCAGTGGATCCACGATAATTTGGCGCTATGAAGGTATAGCCTTTTGCCACAAGATATTGAGCCAGGATATCCCACTCATAGCAGGCCTGTCCGGATGGGCCTCCATGCGGATACATCACGGCCGCACCATTGGGATGTTCCGGGATGTATAAAAAGGCTGGTATTTCCAGCCCATCATAGGATTTGTAGCTGATATTTTTTGGCATAACCATTTTGTTGGCTGCCAGCGCGGTTATAAAAGAGAAGGTTAGTTGCTTCAGGTTACGGGTGGTCAGATCCAGACGATAAATTTCAGGCGGCTGGATGGGGCTTTCATATTCAAAAGTGATGAACTCACCACTTTTTGACCATTGGGGGTTGAAATGTAGGCCGGTTCCGGTTCGTAGATCGGTCAGCTCACCTGTCAAGGGATCGATTAAAGCCAGATCGAAGGCTCCGGAGCGGTTGACTGTTGCCAGGAGCTGCATTCGATCAGGATGCCATTCAAATTGAACGATATCGCAGCCCAGGCTGGTGATCTGTCGCAGATCTTCCCCGTTTGGATGTGCCATCCACAAATCGTCATGACCATTTTCCTGAGCGAAGAAGGCAATCCATTGCCCATCATGTGACCAGCGGGGTTGATGGGCGCGGATCTTCGGCTTGCCATAAACTGGATGAATACTACCGGTGGCAAGGTCGATCAGGCAGACATCCAGTCGATTTAGATCACTGAAAGGGCGGAAGGTGAAGGCGATGAATTTTCCATCCGGGCTCGGACGGGCATCCCAATGGTCACCCGTACCAGAATTGGTTAACTGCCTGGGCCAGGACCCACTAATATCGGTTAATACCAATTGATCGGATTCATTGCGAGTCACTGACACGATCAGTCCGTTTGAATCTGGCATCCAGCGCGGTGACCAGGCGCTTGCGGTAAAGTCGGTGATTTTTACGGGCAGTCCGCGCCCGTTGCTGTTGCTGATATGGACATGACCGTCAATACAAAATGCAAGGCTCTGGCTGTCCGGCGACCATTGTGGGATCTCATCATCCCAGTATGCCACCAATGCGCGATTGGTACTGACGTGTGTCGGCCAGCCACCTGCAGCAGGCAGACAATAAAC
>JBAWYZ010000311.1:0-3136 GCA_037143255.1 Leptolinea sp.
TTGCGCTGTGGAAAGGTGCAGACGAGTCAACATGGCAATCGCGGAGGACTCAGATTCGCTGACAAAACCGCCCAGTAAACCGAGGAAGGGGGCAATTATCGGGTAAAAACGGCAAAGCCGGCAGCAGAGGCGCTGGCGATAAAATTATCTTGGTGAGATTACAAAGAAGCAACAAAAGCTGTTTGCGTTTTCAGCCATTGATGTACCTGCATCGGTATAAAAATGCAGGAATTTAGCTTATTGTGGAAAATATCGGTACAATCCCGAACCCCAAACATCCTGAATGAACTTCACCCGGTTCTTAAATAATCCAATATATGGGTCTGAATCGGTAATCATGTACTGGTTGCCATATAGATATTCCATTCCAACGGCATCCAAATATTCGTTTGCCCTACCTTCTTTCAAGAGGTGAAAATATTCAATGGAGTTCATCAGCCCATCCAGGTTGATGATGGTGCGATCTTTGATGAAGTAGGCCACCACTCCGCCACCGGTTGACCCGATGCGTGCACCCGGGGGAGTTGCTTTTTCAAGTCCTTCCGCCCCGGCCAGGTATAACCGCTCCCGCCCGGGTTTCACGTAATAAGGCACAAAACTGACCAAGTCTGTCACATAGTTGTATAGAAGGAAAAGTGAGAAAAACACCACCACGGTTTGCTGTAAATTTTTGGCAACCCGCACCCAGGATAAAAATGCAAGAAATCCATCAAATAATACCCCGCCGCACAACACCAGCAACACCATCTCCTGCACCCAGTACCATGGCCGGGTATTGACATAACTGGTGCCCATATACGAAGCAATTTGACACATACAGCCCAAGAACAGTGCTGGTAACGCCAGCTTTAAAATCGTGGAACTAATCTTCTTACGGTAGGAAAAAGCTAAAACTCCGGCAAAAGAAAAGAAAACTGCCCAACTGAAATTCTTTTGGGAATAGTATGGCTCATCAAAGGTGGTTTTTCCGGCTGCCTCGGCTGCGTCTTCTATTCGGGTGTTGATGAGTGATTGCACCGGATTCCATGGACCGCGTTCCTTCTCTGGAAAACCGATGAAACCTTCCCACACTTCATTGGGCAGGCCGTATACCGTATTGGGCAGAGAACCCCACCACTGCTTGATCTGACCGCTGACCGGCGCCGGCGTGCCAAAATAGAAAAGGTTGAAGATGAAATACATACCCATCAAAACTGCGATTGGTAGACCGTATCCCAGTCCTTCGGGCAGCCATTTATCCCAGTTGCGCAGGGATGGCGATTCGAGTGTAAGGCGTCTGCGGTGTTCGCGAAACCAATCCAGTAGATGAATGATAAACACCGCACCAAATGTCAATAACACATCAACCAGCGGCACTGTGCGGGGAAAGCCGGTGATGATCCCGGCTGAAGTTAAGCCGGTCAGCAATCCCAGAGTTACCAAACCGGCGACCAGACAACCTGCAAATATCCTGATTATCAATGACCACAGAGGTATGTCGCCCCGTTTACGGTACACACCCAAATATTCAAATATCACAGGCTTAGCCAGTATAGAAACCGCCAGCGCTACATAAACGGACTCTGCATACTGATAATACTCCGCCCCCGGTTTCAAGCGCCAGAAAGCCGCGGCAACTGGAGCCAGATAAAAGGTCGCCATGTCTGCCAGTAGCAATCCATGCAGTTTGGAACGACGGAAAACTAACCAGATGCCGGCCATGCCAACCAGGAAGATATTGTCCAGCCGGCTGAGAATTGTCAGGGCTGCAACCAGTCCTATCGGTAATACTTTTTTCAAAGTTTCCTGCCATGTTTTCCCCTGGGCGGTTTCATAACCGGAAACCAGGTAAAACAAGAATACGATAAAAAACGCACTGACGGTACTTTCCATGCCAAGGCGCGAAGACACCCCCTGAATACTCGGGGTAAGCAACCAGAGCAGCGCTGTGACAATTGCTGCCGGTTCACTAATCACTTTCCGTGACATGCGATACAGGAATATTCCGGTTCCGGCATTCAGCAGACCGGCTACCAGCACCAGCACACGCAGCGGCAGCATCAGGTTAAATCGGGCCAGAGCGAAAATGGGGATGCACACCATCATCCACAAAGGATGAAATCCGCTGGCCCGGCCGATGCGGTCAAAGGTAAGGCCGTGTCCTTCTGAAACGTTTTGGGCGGTCTTAAAATAATAGAAAGCATCATCCGTGCTGTACCAGTTCATCAGGTTGTTGGATGGGGCACAGGCCACATAAATGGCAGAAATGAGTGCGATTAAGACAATAACAATTTCAAATCGATGGGGAGATAATCTTTTTATCAATGCGGTTCCACACCTGACGGGATACCTGTAATTTTACCAGCAGCCGCGCCCTGAGGATTGCTTTCTTGGAATGTTATAATTTCATTTATTGAAAATTAAGAGGTCACTATGGATACTCCTTTACCATTTTTGCAAAACGGCATTGCTCAAGTTTGCATACTGGTTCCAAAATTGGAGCCGGTTGTTGAAACCTATCACAAATTATTCGGCATCGGCCCCTGGCAGTTTTATACCTACGCAAGGCCCTTATTGAAGCAGATGAGTTACATGGGAAAACCGGCTGAGTATTCCTCGCGCATCGCGCTATCCTATTTTGGACCCATGCGCATCGAATTAATTGAAGTTTTGGAAGGCGATTCCGTGTATGCCGACTTCATCCGCGAACACGGCTATGGTGTTCAGCATTTTGGACTACTGGTAGATGACATGAAAGCTGCCCTTAATCAGGCTGAAGCTGCCGGTCTGACTATGACCATGGACGGTTCTGGCTTTGGATTGGATGGTGACGGACATTACGCCTATCTGGATACTGAAAAAATGCTGGGCATCACCCTGGAGCTGATCCAACGTCCCAAAGACCGGGTGAAACCGGAAAAGGTTTTTCCGCCGGAAGAATAAAAATTAGATCGGACATATAACCCTCAGCTTCCACCATTTGAAAAATAGGGAAAGCTATTTCCATTAAATCCAAGCTCAAATAATTTCTGGATTTTGAATTAATGCGAATAATTATCCAACACCGTTTTTAATACTTGCGGAAAATCGGTGATGATCCCAGTTACACCGACTTTGATCAGTTTCCGCATAGAGGTCTCTTTATTTACTGTCCAGA
>JBAWYZ010000312.1:0-3129 GCA_037143255.1 Leptolinea sp.
CTATAGTTAATGCAATGATTCATATCCAACTTATCAAAAAACACATCTATCATCGGGACTTTTTCAATATAGTTATTTGAAAAGTAGATATGCCGGTCTTGACCAAAATACATTACTGTATCTTTTTCTATCTCATATCCCTGAGATTGAAAAAAAGAAACCAGTTTGCTGCGATGTTTTCCATAAGCCGCATAATCAATATCAGTAAAAACTCGATCTCCCAGTCGTTTCATCTTATTGTAGAGATCGATATATTCAGGGAAGTAATTACGAACTGCGAAAGCGCCCATGACCCGCAGGATTAGCCCTTGCTTTTGGGCTTCTTCCGTCAGGCGGTGTGCTTCGCTTATAAACACCTCAGGTTTGGGATAAATATCAAGAGGGATATCATTTGGCAGAATAAACTGCATTTCGCTGGGCATTTCGCCTCCAATTATCCGGATGTAAATGTGTAATCTTTGACTTTTCCATTTTCAATCTGGATCACTACGCCGCGCAATACTCCCTCGGAGTATTCACTGCCGGGATTGATCATGGTAGTTCGGCCAACCTTCTGAATGCCGCGCGATTCATGGATATGGCCATGAAGGGTAAGGAATGGCTTGTACTTCTGGATCATATTGGCTACAGCGCGGCTGCCAACATGGATCTTGCGGTCCACTGCCTGAATCAGATCTTTTGTTAACTCAGGAGCCAAATCAAGGGCATAACCATACGGGGGGGCATGAAAGTTGAATATCGAATTCTCTACGTTTTTTACCTGACCGATCAGCGCTTCCAGCATGATTTCCAGTTCCTCATCCGGCTTTTCGCGCGGCGTATCCCAGGGTGTGGGATTGGTCCAGGCAAATGTAACCATTTCATGATCCCCTACCATGGTAACTTTATCATTACAGTTGACGATCACTGCCGAATCGTTGATGATGGAATCCACTTCCATAACATCATCATTTCCGGGGGCCATGTATAGCTTAAGTCCGGTATTCGCCAGTCTTTCATCCGCCAGGTTAACCCATTCCCGCATACGCTGTAATGCAAGGTCCCTAAAACGGGCATCTTGTTTTTCAGGGTGGTTATGGGTATCGTTGAATTCGTCAGGAGTAAGATGACACCAGTAATAACCTACCATCTCAATCTGGCGCTTAAGTTCAAGCAGTTCTGGTTCGGTATCGACTGCAATGTTCTGGCCAAGAAAGCAGGTTTCCCAGCCACCGCCGGCTTTTTCAACCAGGGGAATCAGCATTTTTCCAGTCAAATCGCCCAGTAAAATACCCATGTCTACTTTGTAAATCTTCAAAGCATTAAGGAACTTGCGATAGCAATGACTTGAAGCATGAATATCGCTTACAAAAAATATTCTCATTCAAATTCTCCAAAAACTAGGAGTACAGGAAGTTGCCTTCCCGTACTCCCGGGTAGCAGAAAAAAATCGGTTAATCAGGAGGAAGTTGACCAAAAGCCATATCGATGTCAATTCCACTTGTTGCGTTGCGCTTCTTCCAGAAGTAATACCAGGCAATACCCATTAGCCAGATCACTACAAAGGTAACATACGGCCATAACGCGAATCCTTCGATTGTGAAGAAGAAGCCGTAGAAAAGAATCGCCAGGTAGATCAGGTTAAGGATGCCACCCAGAGTGATTACAGGAATACCAAGTATCTTCCAGTTCTTATAAGGCGATGCTTCCCAGATGTTTTTGACATTCTTGCGATAGGCAAAGAGGACTGCGGCAATTGCTGTTACCCCAAATACAGAAACTACTTCAAGGGTTGTAACCACAAATCCAGCGCGGAAGTCGTTATAGTAACAGAAGGGGATGAGCAGAATTTCGCCAATAACAAACAAAAGCGCCATGGTTTTTAATGGAGTGGCGGTCTTATAGTTGATATCTGTGAACCATTTCGGCCCCATGCGATCCATGCCCCAAGCAAAGAGGATGCGCGGGAAAGCTAATTAAGACATAGCCACAAACCAAACACTGAATGCTATAAACGATAGAGCAAACAGGGCCAGAACAATAGGGTTTTGGGTAATAACGGCTGCCAATCCCATAAAGTTGGTTGACCAGGGGAAAGTGTAACCTGCTAATCCGGCGCCATTTCCGTCAACATAAGATGCAACGGCTGTAAATTGGAAACCAACCGTGTTGTAGAGAACGATGCCGCACCAAACCATCAAGACGCTGGGGATAAGACACGCATAGAAGCTGCCGCCTATGAGGGTTTTATCGGGGCGCTTAACCTCGCCTGCGATGAATGTGACTGCATACGAATAAATAATCAGCCAGGATCCCGCAATCATCAGCCCAATAGTATCAGGCCAGTTCCATGTTACAGGTACAACTGCACCGCCCTCTTCCATTAAAGCGCTTGCTGCAGCCAGGTAGGAGTTGTAATCCAATGATCCATATTTGATAGCCAGGGCATTCCAGGATGCGATAAAAGAGTCATGGCTGGTGAAGGTAAGAATCAGCAGGCAGACAACCACACCCAGCATACCGATTATCATGGCAAACTTTTGGGCTTTTGCGTAGAATTTCATGCCGAACGCTAACAGGAGAAATGCAATGACGTTAACCAGACTGGAAAGCAAGAACAGCCCCCAGAAACTAGTAAGAATTTCATTGTAGCGTTCCAGGCCGAAGAAAGAGAAGAGCATGGTCAGACCCGGATTGACCACATAAGGCGCCAGGGTGCAAATCCACAGAATCCAGTCCCAGGCATTACCAAAACTTTCGGCAACGGCAATCACCGGGCCGAGGATGCGAGAATTATAGACATTCTCGCCGCCTGAACGGGGCATACTGCCGCCGAGAATACCCCCAACCAATGGGAAACTTATTCCGCCCAGCAAAAACCCCAGTATGGCAGCAATAATGAGATTGCCGCCAGGGTAAATGAGAAGCCCAACGCTAATCATGAAGAACATACTGGGGGCGACCCCAATGTTCATCACGGCAACGCCAAATGCATCCACCATTGACATACCACGAACAAGGCCGCTGGCCTTACGAGCAAATACTTTTTCAACACTCATGGTTCTTCCTCCAAATATTTTTAGTATCATCTCAAAAAATGGGGGGAACGAAAAGAAACTGAACCCTTTTAATTTTTCGCATAGCCTGTTA
>JBAWYZ010000313.1:0-3129 GCA_037143255.1 Leptolinea sp.
CAGGAAATTCAAAGGTCATTTTCTGAGGATCAGCACTCGGATCTGTCGCTCCACCCTGCCGGTAATCGATCTTTGTTCCGTCCGGGAGTCTGATAAACGCACTGGAATAATTGTCTGGCTGTGTATCGATTTTGCCGCTTTGCGTTATTGCCACCCAAAATTTATCCTGGTCACTGATGGCATTATCCACGCTGATGGTCACGCCGTCTTTGGCAGCCTGGGCAGGTGCCTGGAGCATATAGACCACGCTGGCATCGGCGGTAAAACCAAAGCCAGGTATGAAGCCTGCCAACCTGCCAATGGCATAGGCTACGCCAGTGAGCAGGCTAAGTGCCAGTAAAACGAGCAGAATCATCAGCGCCGGGCGGGCGGGCAGAGTTTGCATAAAAGAACTCCTTTTGAACCACAAAGGGAACCGGGATGGAGTTACTGGCTCGAGCAAATCGCTTTGCCTGCGGCGTAATTCCAATTCCAGGCGCGCAGCGAATGCAACATCCGGTTCGAGGGCGGAATAAAATCCGGTCAGGGCGGTTTCCAGTTCAGGCGGCAGGTTCAGGTTCATTTCATCCATTTTCAGCCTCCCAATGTTCGCGCAACCAATCGAGCGTGCGATAGAGTGCCATTTTGACGGCGGCTTCGCTCTTTCCTTCCAGCAAAGCAATTTCGGCAAAACCCAGCAGGGCGGAAAAGCGCAGGCGCAGGAGCTCCTGCTTTTCTTCGTCAAGCTGGGCAAGCAGGTGGGCAAGGCGCTTCAGGTTATCGCTCTTTTCAAGCGCAGCCAGCAGACCAGGTTCAGTCGATTGGATTTCGCCGAGTGAAGTGGTCGGGTGCTGGCGGTAAAAGTCCACCAGACGGCGGCGGGCGATGGTAAAGAGCCAGGCACTAAAACAGACCCCTGCCCGGTAGCGATTGGCAGACAATCCTTCAAGCGCATCGATGAAGACCTGGGTGGTAATATCCTCAGCATCGTGAACACTTCCCAACCGGCTGTAGAGATAGCGGTAGACTGGTGTCAGATAAAGTCGATATAACGCGGCAAAAGCATCGGAATTATGCCGGGCTTGTTCGATGAGCGCAGGGTCGTCTCGCGAAGCGGTAGTTTTATCACGCGAAGCGGTAGTTCCATCAGGTGGTTGAGTCATCATCTACTATGTATATCGGGCAAGATCAGAAAAAGTAACATACTCTTCGATGCTAATAAAATCAGGGGTATCACCTGACCCAACCTGCCCACGAAATGGCCCAGGGTATAACGTTCGTGTGGACTTGAATAGTCAAACCTGAGGTCAAATCAATCAAGTTTAGTTGGTTGGCATCTTCCTGCACGTAGGCAAGATAACATTCTGATGATGACATGCTCACGTTGCTGAACTCACGCCCTTCCGCCAATTTTGGCCCGGCAGCACCTTTCCTGTCAAAAAGGTGAATTTCGAGGGTTCCTTTTCCTGGAGCATTGTGGTTGATCACAACACTTAGTACTTGTTTCCCGGATGACGTAAGCTGGTAGTTGAGCAAATGCTCGGTATAAATAGCACTGGTCAGGACATTGCCCGTATCAGGGTCTATGGAACAAAACAAAGTTTTTGACATGCCATCACTACACTGCGTAAAAATGGAACCGTCTGGATTCCAGTTGCTGCCCAAATCGTATCCAAGTTTAAGGTCTGAATGATTGAATGGAATATTGGTGATATTGTCATTGTTACCCCAGGGTGGATTGAAATTCAGGATAAACAAAGCTGGAGAGCCGTTTACGGAATTATCTGAACCTGAAAAAAGGATGCGCTTCCCATCGGCAGAGAATGATCCTTCACTAAGGGCAAGATCTGGTCTTACTTGAATTTCATGCGGCCTGCATAATTTGCCAGACGAATCAGCATCTTCTTTACAGGTCATATCCAGCCAGAGAAATTTCCAGTTTGCATCCCCCGGAGTGGAATGTTGGTAACGGAATATTGCATAGCGGCCATCAGAGGACCAGACACCATTAACTGCAGTTCCCACCAGGTTGGCCTGGTTAGGTTCGAAGCTGAGTAACAGGCGCGGAGCGGCTTCTGCAAAATTGATCGTGTATAGGGCGATATTGTCGATATAGCTGTAGCCATCCCGAATTTTTTGGACGCCCGCCAGGTAATCCAACCCCAGGCGGTCAGGATGAATATATATTTGTGCAACTGCCCCAGGCAAGGCAGCCAATAATGTTGATTGCTGGCTGACCGGGGAATAACGAAAGACACTTGTATTTTCCCCATTAAGAACGGTATAAACCAGGTCACCAGCTTCCAACGATATTCCGCTGTAACGAAATGCATCCAGGGCTACCGGCGTGGCGGTTGGGGCCGGGGAGAAGGTGTTCGGATCGGCGATGGCAGGTGTGGGGCTGATGGAAGCTGCCTCAGGCAGATTGAAGCTAATTTCGAACGGACCCTGCACGGTAACAATGGCTTTGGCCAATGGGATGTTTATAATGCCGGTGACTTTTCCGTTGGGTCGCATTAATTCGATAAAAATATCCTGGCTGCCATCCAGCATACTTACACCGTATAAATCGTCGACCCGGTCGGGTTTGCCAATTTCAACGGAAATGGGCGTGATGCCATTCACCGTTTGAACGGGGTCGGCATCCAATATTAAGCGCAGGCTGCTCACGCCATCGCCAACAAAAGTGGCCTTACTGAAATGGACGCTCATTCCCATTATGGGTATGGTAATGTCGAGTGGGATGACTGTATCAGGTTGAGGGTCGCTGCCCAAATCCACCGTTATCGACTGGTCGCTGACATCCATGTTGGCCAGCACTGCCGGGACAGTCAAGGTTACATTTTGGTTCGCCGGAATGGGTGGGAATAGAAGGGCGCCATCACGGTAGGAGCTGAGTGGGTAGACATTTCCTTTTTCGTCGCTCAGCCTGACCCCTAATTGCCATATTTCCCCCATCCAGACTTTTTCAGACAAGGCCGGTAAGAGTGACTGGGTTTTAACCAGCACGGAAGTGGTATTCGATTCAGTACCAGTTCCAGCTTGGGGCGCGGACGTTGTCGCTGCCAATACACACAGCTTCATCCCGTGTTTTTCCTGACATATACCCCCGGGGTTATTCAGGGGCAGCTCCTGATTTGGCGTAACAGC
>JBAWYZ010000314.1:0-3119 GCA_037143255.1 Leptolinea sp.
GAAATAATGAAAAGTCACGACCCCAAATTGATCAAAGTCAAACCGCCCCTCGATTTTTCCATACAACGCACTCACCATCTTCCCTTTTTCATCTCGCCTCGTCCGGACCCGGAAAAGATAGTTCTGATCCTCTCGACTCATGTCATTTTGAATAACCCTTAATCCATCTGAAATATACTCAATCACACATTTATTTTCATACCCTGTTTCAAAGGCATATCGAGGCAACCGAAACGTACTCCCCACATGTGGCGAAGCATAAAACGGCTGAATCCCGTCATCTGGATTGGGAAAACCGATAAAAAGAACCTTATGTCGTGGCTTTGAAGCTTCGGGATTCTTGACAAAGAAATCATCATCTACTTTGACCGGCTTAACCTCCACACGAATTAATAAATCGGGCACAGTACCTTTCCCAAAAGGTTCAACCCAATCCGCCTTCATCAAATCGAAACCATATTCTTTATCTATTTCCGGCACCTGCAATAATGGTCGCCTCAAATTCAGATTACGAGAATACATGGGTATCGGATTGACTATTCTTCTAACGCTTGCGTAATACACAGAACCCCACGGCTCTAACTTTCCAAGTGCTGTGACATTCGTAAAAGAAATCATGGGGCCATAGAATGGATAATAGCCCTCAGTTGTTACCTTCCATTCCACACTACCATCACACCGCCCCTCAAATTCACAAACACCATTTGTATCCGATAATTTCGTTATACTTTCGCCAATATGTCGCCCACCACCATAGCCCGGAGCATTAGCATCCCAAAAAGCAGCCAAGACAGATGCATTCGTGACAGGGCGCTCATCTTCACCCAACACCTTAACCTTAAAAGCCGCAGAATACATTCCCCCAAAAGACACATCATTTACAATCATCAGTATTATACAACAAATTGAAAACCTCATTCTCTGAACCCGCCTTTCTCTACAAGATCGTCAAATAAAGGATATATGAAGGGATACGCAACCACCTTGAAATCGCCATGCAACCACCGACTATTTGGGCGACCGGCGGGCCAATTTGAACTTCCAGGCCGCTTCAGTAATGTCATATCCACATTCCGCAGCGCCCCCCATGAATCAATTTTGTTTCGCCCTAATGCCCAAGACGTGGCCGGCACAGCCTCCCCTAGGATTTTTGCTCGTATATTAAGATTAGTCGCCAAGGCACTACCGGCAGGCTTGTAGAGATTGTCATCATAGAAATGCCTGAAAAACGAATTTGTTCGAATGGTCACATCGGGCAACGCAGCAGCAGCGGCAAAACTTAACAATCGCCAATCCCATCCACTACCGTTCCAAACATTGGTACCGTACCCTGTTGCCGTGCTATCATTGAACCCCCAGCCTCCATGCATCTCTACTGTTGGCAGAGCCGCCAATTGCCAGCAACCTTTAACCATCTCCCCATAAACCCAAGCTTTATTCCCTGATAAATCGGGAAATGTTGGTGCCATATAGGGTTCGTTGTTATCCAAAATATCCTCACCCGCGGAATAATAGTTGATTGTGTTCACAAGCCCACCGAAACGATTTTTCCACGTTAATTTACGGCGACCATCCGTCGGGTCAAACAGATGATACCACTCTGAAGCCCAAAGCCTATTTGTATACCCCCCCCAATCAGGAGGCATCATTAGTGAAGGCTGCTGCTCACTCGAATCGTACGACTCCATAGCAACAGCAGCATCAAGCATAAAGTAGTTCTGTGGATTTAGCCCATGATCCACAATCGTACTCGACACCACCATGTTCCCAAGACTATGCGCCATTACATACTTTTGACCAGGCAATGCATTCACGGCCATCGCACAACTGGCAGCAACCTGAAAGGCGTTAATAACATCAAGATGAAAAAATGCACTAGCTGGTATTGGAGAAAACCATCCCTGCTCATCACCTTGCCACGTAACCCCAGTAAACATAGCGCGTGAGCCTGATTGGCAAAACCGCTTAAAAACCTCTGATACTGCAGCACGCCCCTCTTTTTCCGTCACATTAAACCCATGAAGAAATACAACCTGTTTGCTACTACAAGTCGTATCGGGCCGATTGAATGGATCGCCTGAAAGCGTAGATATTGATTCGCTACCACCAGTCACATTTCGCAAATTAATCCACCGATACATTTTCTCTACATCGCTAATACTGAGCGGCATTTCCTTCTCAAAAACCTTCACTCCATCTTTCCAGATCTCAAGAACAAGCGGCGCCCCCGAGGTCTTTCTTCCTTCCATCAGAAGTACGCCTTTTCCCGAATCAGCGATAATTTCGTTCAGAAAGTTGTCATCAAGATCAATGCCTGCTGCGGTGATCTTGATTGTTGTCGCGTCAAAGGAATTCTGCGCAAATGCCGCCCCATAAACACTACCTTCGGTGGTAAGGAAATCCCCCGCCTGCGTTTTCTTCAAATCGGTATAAACAATAGCAACGGCTTCATCGGCCTGTTTTAGTTTGTACTGCACAGTACTGCTTGGAGGAAAGATCGACAGCACTTGGCTCAAGTCAAGCCAAACGGGGGTAAAGTCCAGCAGATCACAGCGCCCATCTACCTTGTTGTTACTGAAATCTGCCGGTGAAGTCCCCCAGCTCCAGTGCCCAGGCAAATCGCTATCCCCAGTTGCCTCGTCCCCATCATCGTCATCATCATTGATCCAGAACCGGAAAGGTCCATTAGTTGAGATCAAAGATTTATCCGTTTCATCGATTACCCGGTCATGATTGAAGTCTGGAACGATGTCCACTTTAAGGACGGTCAATTTGACTGCATCAGCGGCAATGAAATTCGGCGGCGTTCGTTCATCGGGATCAACCTCGAAAAGGATACGCTTATCGGCCAGGGTGGTGCTTGCGCGAACGGCTTCGACGTAATTTGTCAGCGTGCGTGTCCCACTGTTAAAACCAAATTCTTCAGCGGTACACTCTCCCGCCGGAATATAATCCCCGGGATTCGAACTATCCAATATACTCGTGCCTTTTCTCGCAACATATCCTTTTTTGGTCCATAGCCGGAGGCTCCCACCCGGCAACTGGTAAACACCCTGGGCGTTGGTAGCTACGCCCATCGGATCGGAAGCGTCGTAGGTCAATTTCACCTTCGCTCTGGC
>JBAWYZ010000315.1:0-3117 GCA_037143255.1 Leptolinea sp.
GTCCATTTACTGGTGGCGCAGTACTGGGCGACCGGGTGCGTATGCGCGACCTGTCTGGCGACCCTGGCATTTTTATTCGCTCAGTCGCTACCCGCGGCACGCTGGGCGGATTGGCGCATGGAGCAGCAGAAATGGTCACCGCATTGGATGCGGCTGGATATGATGTTATTTTTGTTGAAACTGTCGGCGCAGGTCAGGCTGAGGTAGAAATTACGCGGTTGGCACACACTGTCATTCTGGTGGAAAATCCCGGCATGGGTGATGATATTCAGGCTATTAAAGCTGGAATTCTGGAAATTGCCGATGTGATTGCTATCAACAAAGCTGACCGCCCCGGTGTTGAGCAAACCGAAAGCGCCTTGCGAAGTATGCTTGAATTAAATCACAGTAGTAAATATGGGCGTCTTGGTTTGCATCACTTTATGGCAGAGGATTGGGCAACCAATTCGCCTATCATGGAAGCGCAGATTGGTTGGCAGGTTCCACTGGTAAGAACCATCGCGCACCAAGCTGAAGGAATTTCTGCATTGGTCAAAACCCTGCGCGACCATTTAGATTTCTTGAAGAGCAGCGGGTTGCTTCTGGTAAACCAAAATATTCGCCTCCGTCGTAACCTGGAAAATCTGATTCGGGATAATCTCTTTCAGAACTGGCTCTCACAAATAAATCTACAGGAGTATGATCAAGCGCTTGAAAAGTTATTCGATCGGGAGGTTTCTCCGAGTATTCTCGCCGAAATAATTATTCGCCCGGATTACTTAAACAAAATTTCGGCAATTCATATAAAATAAAAAGGATTGCTCAGCAAATATTTTTTGGTCATCAACGGAAAGGATTCACGAATAACAAAATAGATCAGGTAAAGTACTTGATGTTTCCAATGAATTATTAAGTAAGGCACGTCTGAAGTTATTCGTTTTTCATTTCAGTTTGCGTGTTTCTAATATATTTCTTGCTCGCAAATTTTGTTTCTGAGCAGTCAGTTACAATCAAACAATAACAATATTTTTGGAGGATTGAAATTATGGAAAGAACTCTTATTGGCGATCTACGCAGCAAAATTGGACAGTCTGTTTCTGTGCAAGGCTGGCTGCAGGTTTTACGAGACCAGAAGAAAATGCAGTTCCTGGTATTGCGTGACCAAACCGGAGCTGTTCAAATTGTGGTGGAAAAAGCTGCCAGTCCTGACCAGGCTGCGCTTATCTCTTCTTGCAACATCGAAGCTGCGATGACCATCACTGGCAAAGTGATTGACAACCCGATTGTGAAACTCGGCGGTATTGAAATGCAGTTGGAATCAATTGCTGTCGAAAATAACGCGGCTACCCCGCTGCCCTTTGAACCCTTCGGTGAAACCCAACCGGCGCTTGATTATCGGCTAGATTGGCGTTTCCTGGATTTGCGTCGGCCCGAGAGCCTGCTCATCTTCAAAGTGCAAACCACTGCTGAAATGGCCATGCGCGAGTATTGGATCCAGAACCGCTTCATAGAAGTTCACTCCCCTAAATTGATGGGCAGTCCCAGCGAGAGCGGCGCTGAATTATTCTCTTTGGAATACTTTGACCGCAAAGCCTATTTGGCCCAGTCGCCGCAATTTTTCAAACAAATGGCTATGGCAGCCGGTTTTGAACGTATCTTTGAAATTGGTCCGGTCTTCCGTGCGGATCCCTCGTTCACGTCCCGTCACATGACTGAATTTACCAGCATTGATATGGAAATGTCATGGATAGAGAGCCACGAGGATGTGATGGCCTTCCAGGAGCGTCTATTGCAGTACACCTATCAACGGGTGAAGGATGCCCACGGAGATGAAATTAAAGAGCGCTTTGGGTTTGATCTGACTGTTCCCACAGTGCCGTTCCCACGCCTTAGCATGGCTGAAGCGCAACATGTCTTGAAAGAACGCAATTATGTGGTTTCAGCTGATAAAAAGGGCGATCTCGACCCCGGCGGCGAGCGCGAAATTGCCCAGTACATCAAAGATAAATTCAACCACGATTTTGTTTTCTTGACAGACTGGCCGATTGCTGTACGGCCGTTCTACCACATGCGCTATGCTGATAAACCGAACCTGACAAAGAGCTTTGATCTGATTGCTAATGGATTGGAAATTACCACCGGCGCCCAGCGTGAACACCGCTATGACGTGCTGGCAGCTCAGGCCCAGGAAAAGGGACTACATCTTGAGCCAATCCAGTTCTACCTGGATTTCTTCAAGTACGGTTGCCCGTCTCACGGCGGTTTTGGGCTCGGTCTTTCCCGTTTGTTAATGGTCATGCTCAACCTTGGAAACGTCCGCGAAGCTGTATTCCTCTTCCGCGGCCCCAATCGCTTGAATCCGTAAATCATCTAAGGGAACCCCTATGCTCATTGGGAAAAGAATCCGTTTGCGCGGCGCTGAACAAACCGATCTACCAAATTTTGTCCGTTGGATGAATGATCCGGAAGTGATTCAGAACCTGCTTATCTACACTCCGATCTCCAGTGCAGATGAACAAAGCTGGTTTGACAGCATGGTGAAGAATCCCAAAGAAGAGCACGAGTATATTATTGAGGTTTTTCTTGACACCCAATGGCTTCCTATTGGGTCTACCGGGTTACATGCTGTAGATTGGAAGAACCGCAGTACAGAAATTGGCATAAGCATTGGTGAAAAAGAATATTGGAACCATGGGTATGGCCGTGAAACGATGCGGTTGATGCTGCGTCACGTTTTTAATGATCTCAATCTCAACCGGGTTTGTTTATCTGTATTTGAAACCAATCAACGCGCCAGGAAAGCCTATCTTGATTGCGGATTTGTAGAAGAAGGGCGCTTGCGGCAAGATGTCTATAAAAATGGGCAGTATCTTGACGTCTTTGTTATGAGTGTATTGCGCCGTGAATGGCTGGACACAGAAGTTTAACGTCAGGTCAGGAGAAAGAAATGCCAAATTTAGCACACCTCCGGCACGACCGGGTCCAATATGGGGATGTTAAGTTATACGCTGGCACAGGTTGCCCGGAATTAGCCTCGAATATTGCCGGCTATTTACGACTACCTCTTTGTGAACGAGATGTCATTATGTTTCCGAATGACAATTTATTTGTACAGTTGCACACCAGCGTTCGCGGGCA
>JBAWYZ010000316.1:0-3096 GCA_037143255.1 Leptolinea sp.
GTCGCGCCTATCTTCGGCTGGTCTGCCGCACTGTTTATTGATCTGTCCCTGCAGGAGACGGCGGCCTGTAAAGCTTGACAGGTTCTAGGAACACCTTGAAACAACGAACTGCACCGAGCGAAGACATCAAGTTAATGAGAATTCCAGATTAATTATTATCAATGGCTTGTCTTTGAAGTGAATTTTATTTCATGGTTCCTTTTTTTTACCTATGCCAGTAACATGGGGTATGCGCCATTATTACCCCAAATTATGGCAAATGATTTGGAAGGGGAGTGGAAACTCTGGGAACATTGAACGGATTGCCGATCACATCGGCATGCAAACAAAAATGGGCGAGGCAGAGATTGAAGAACGACTTTCCATTTTGAGTGAAATAACCCAAACCCGGGCATTAAATTGAAATATGGGATACAATATCCTTATCTGCTGCATAGTATATCCATTCTTGCGGAGGTGATGATTGCCCTCTACTGACCCAGCGCCATTATCTCGGGTTGCCAAAAAGGTTTCTTTTGATTGGAGGGACTTGCTGGTCAATGCAGCCGTTCCGGTTTCCGGTATGGTTACTGCCTTATTGATTGGTGGAATCCTTCTTTTGTTTCTGAAAGTTAATCCGTTGAGCGCCTATGCCACGTTGTTTAGCGGCGCATTTGGGTCGTGGGCAGGTTTTACCCAGGCATTGGTTAAAGCAACTCCACTCTTGTTGGTGGGGTTGGGAATTTGTATTGCTTTTCGCGCCAGCGTTATTAATATTGGCGCAGAAGGGCAAATCATCGCCGGTGCACTCATGGCAACCTGGTGGCCTTTAACATTCCGCGACTGGCCGGGTTGGCTGCTGATAACCACTACGATCATCATGGGGTTTCTGGCTGGTTCTATCTGGGGTTTCATTCCAGGGTTGCTCAAAGCTCGCCTGAAAGTCAATGAGATACTTAGCACCATCATGATGAACGCAATCGCAATTCAATTGATGAACTTACTGATCCGGAGTTTGTTAATCGACCCGGCTGGCATTACAGCCGGAACGTACCTTGCTCAATCAGAACGTCTTCCAGTTCAGGTCTGGTTATATCGGCCGGTACCCCAATCGCAGTTGAATACCGGGGCAATTCTGGCAGTAGTTTTGGCTTTTGTAGTCTATATATTTCTCTGGCGTACCACTATCGGGTACCGTATCCGCGCTGTTGGTTTAAATCCGGATGCTTCACGGTATGCCGGTATTAATGTCCCGTTCTACCAGGCATTATCACTAACCCTGGCGGGTGGTTTCGCAGGTTTGGCCGGAGTAGTGGAAGTACTGGGTGTGCAGCACCGTCTGCTGGAAGGTATCACCAGTGGGTACGGGTTTTCCGGTATTGTGGCTGCCTTGTTCGGTGGATTGCATCCGCTGGGAACTATTCCAGCCTCCATACTATTTGGCGGCCTGCTCGTAGGAGCTGACAAAATGCAGCGGGCTGTCCAGGTTCCTTCCTCTTTGATTGATGTCATTCTCGGGCTAGTTGTCTTGTTTGTAGTTGGCTCTTCTATATGGTCCAAACGCTGGGCTGCCCGGCGCAGAATTGCTGCAGTGAAAGAAGCTGAGGCGTTATCATGACCGAGATTTCTACACTGGGTGTGATCATCGGCATTCTCACCTCTGCTGTTCGATTGGCTACGCCATACCTGTATGCTGGTATCGGCGAAGCCTTTGCCCAATCATCCGGTGTAGTCAACCTGGGCGTGGATGGCATTATGCTGATCAGCGCATTCGCAGCCTTTTTTGTGGTTCTTAATACTGGAAGTCTGGGGCTGGGTCTTATAGCCGCCATTCTAGTCGGTTTACTGATGGGTCTTTTGATGTCCTTCATCAGCGTTACTCTTAAAGCTGAACAGGGCATCAGCGGTATTGGACTGTATATGTTTGGGTTGGGTCTTTCAAGTCTCCTTTTCAATGTCCTGGTTGGAACGGTTAAAACTATTGAAGGCTTTCAGCCAATAAAGATACCGCTATTGGGTGATATTCCAGTTTTGGGCGAAGTTCTATTTACCCATAGTATTCTGGTTTACGGGGCATTTCTTTTAATTCCAGCAGCCTGGTGGATATTGGATAAAACCAGTTGGGGACTAATCATTAAATCTGTTGGGCAAAATCCGGCGGCGGCGGATTCACTGGGTGTCAGCGTGGATCGGGTCCGCTATGTCAGCGTTTGTATCGGTTCCATGCTGGCTGGTCTGGCAGGAGCATCCCTTTCCATATCACTCCTGGATCTTTTCCAGGATAACTTGACTGCCGGTATGGGCTTCATCGCCGTAGCTCTGGTTTACTTTGGCGGATGGAAACCGCTTGGAATATTGGGCGGTGCAATGCTTTTTAGCACCGTCAATGCATTTCAACTTTGGATGCAAGTATTAGGTGTAAAAATTCCATCTGATGTGGCAGTCATGCTGCCCTACCTTTTGACAATCGCGGCTCTGGCAATAACGGTAAATCGAACCCGTCAGCCAGCCGCATTGAACAAGCCTTTCGAAAGAGGCGAGAGTTAACCCCATTCAGTAATGCTCAGGAGGCATAGATGAATATCAAGCGTTTGTTTTTTGTATTAGTTTTAGTCGCCATGCTGGCAACAGCCTGCGCGCCGGCACCAGCCCCAGTTGCTCCCGCGGAACCTGCGAAACCAGCAGAACCAGCCAAACCAGCAGAACCTGCTGCACCCGCCCCGACTGAAAAACCAGCAGCGCCTGCCGTTGCCGAAATGAAACCGATCCGTATTGCGGTTATCATGCCCAGCGCCACCACCGATTTAGCCTTCAGTCAGTCTATGTTCGCTGCTCTCAAAGCCGTACAGACTGAAATGGGTGGTGAGAAAGCTATGGAATTGAAATACACAGAGAATATGTTTAAAGTTCCAGATGCTGCTGCCGCCATTCGCGATTATGCAACCCAGGGTTTCGATATCGTGATAGCCCACGGTTCCCAGTACGGTACTTCCGTGCAGGAGATCGCTCCCGATTTCCCCAAGACCACATTTGCCTGGGAAACGGACGTCAACACTTTTGGTCTGGCTAATGTTTTTGCCTACACCGCTGCCGCTGAAGAAGGTGGTTATGTAAATG
>JBAWYZ010000317.1:0-3083 GCA_037143255.1 Leptolinea sp.
TTGGATTTATGGCAGGTTACTCGCAGTGCAACCGGTTGACCTGGTTGAAGCACGGTTTCCCAGGGGATTCGGGCAGCTTTCTTGCGCAGCTCCGGAAAGGAAACAGCAGAAAACTCGCCAATCCGGTAAATAATGCGGTTAACTGTCCTTAATGTCAAGTTCGACCGGTACAAGTCAGCCAGACTGCCTTCAAATTCCACTCCACCGGATTCCTCTTTGGGTTCTCCTGCTGCAGAAAAAGAAATTGGGGGGTTGGCAGTTATTCCAAGGGCAGCTAATTCTGCTGCTGCAAAGGATTCCAAACCGGGGGAAGTTACCGCAAATAGTCGATATGTCATATTTTCTTTCTTGTGCTTGATGTTGAAAATCTTTTCTCTGACAGCCCAAGAGTGGTTTTTTCTACCAAAATTTGTTTTTGCTGCTCTTTGCGGGCGGGGTCTGTTTCGACAAACATCGGTTTCATCGTGAACGGATCTATTCCAGTATAGTACATCAGACTTGAATAGGTTGAAGGAGTTGGCGTAAATATTTGCACCTGTTCCGGAGAGACGTGCAATTCAAGGCTGGCAAACCGTTTCATTTGCCGCATGTCTTGCTCATTGCATCCTGGGTGGGCGGCAATCAGGTAATATGTCAGAAATTGCTTTTTGCCTGCTCTGGCAGAAAGCTCGTCAAACTCTTTCTTGAATTTGATCAGTCCCGTCCTGCCAGGTTTCCCCATTTTAGCAAGCACATGATCCTCGCTATGCTCCGGGGCGATCTTTAATTGGCCAGAAACATGGTGTTCCACAATTTCCTTTAAATAAGCATTTCCATGCGCTTCATCGGCAAAAACCATATCGTACCGAATACCGGAAGCAACAAAGACTTTTTTGACTCCAGGAATACTTCGAATAGTACGCAGTAATTCAATTTGCGGTTTGTGGGTTGGTTTCAAAGCCGCGCAATCCACCGGATACAGACAGCGTTTGTCTTCACACACGCCACGGGTCAGTTTCTTGCGACATTCAAAGCCGTACATATTGGCAGTCGGACCACCAACATCCTGGATGATGCCTTTAAAGTTGGGTAGATGAGTCAAGGTTTCGACCTCAGCCCGGATGGATTCGGCGCTCCGCCAACGAATGGTTCTGCCTTCATGTACAGCGATGGCACAGAAATTACATTCTCCATAACACCCGCGATGGGTACTGATAGAAAACTGGATTGTCTCAAGTGCTTTGACCGGCCCTTGTCCCTCATAATATGGATGCTGAGTACGTTGGAAAGGCAGGGCGGCAACGGCATCCATTTGTTTTTGGGTAAGGTATAATGCCGGCGGATTCTGCACCAGGTAACGATCCGCATGGCCCTGAACCAGCCGTTTGGCGGTCAGCGGGTCGTTGTTGCGGTAAAAAACCTGAAACATTTGAATGAAGACCGTTTTATCTGCAATTACATCCTCATAAGCGGGAAGGTTGATGCTTTCACCCGCAGGATGTTCTTTGGTGATGTAACACAATCCACGGATCTGCTGAACACCTTCACCTATGTCAAGCGCTTTGGTGAGTTCAACAACTGATTGTTCGGTCATCCCATACAACAGGTAATCGGCTTTGGCATCAAAGAGAATGGAACGCCGCACGGAATCGGACCAAAAATCGTAATGGGCTATCCGCCGCAGCGACGCCTCTATTCCTCCCAGAACTACCGGCCGTGTATTCTTGAAAAAACGGCGGATTAAATTTGTGTAGGTAATGACTGCTCGATCCGGCCGGCGGTCATTTACTCCACCCGGTGTGTAGTCATCATTCTTGCGCCGTTTTTTGCTGGCTGTATAATTAGCAACCATCGAATCAACACTTCCTCCAGTTACCCCCCAGAAAAGACGCGGCTCCCCCAGTCGGGTGATATCCGCTGGCGAAGTGATATCAGGCTGGGCGATGATCCCCACCCGGTAACCGGCTTGCTCTAATACCCTTCCGATTACGGCTGTTCCGATATAAGGACTGTCGATATAGCTATCCCCGGTGACTAGAATTACATCCAACTGATCCCAATTGCGTTCCTTCAATTCCTCAGGAAGAGTTGGTAGAAATGCCGGAGTTGATTTATTCACAATCTCCTCTTTTTCTGAACAGGTTGCTGATTGACCAGATGACGACTCATATATTAATACCTATAATAAATAGTAGAAAACCCAATAAAATATTGGATGTAAAGTATTCTATCATTCAGGAGGCAGGAAATGTCAAAAGCCCATAAATCCGGGTTACCCAAAATAATCGGGGCAATCAACCAGTTTTTGGATAAATACATTCTTCCCTGGCCGGTTCGCTATTTAACCTTCCGGTTGGTTATTCTCATGACGATATTTCTGCTCGTCCCATTGATTCTTTTTGCCAATAACACTGTATTAGTGCTTATGACTAACAGCTATTTGAATGTGATGAGTGTGGCAGTCAGTTCGATTGTGTTGTTGTATTCCACCATCACTGAGGCGCATCAAAAACAAATTGCAAAACTTCAGGAAAAACGCGCAAGTGAAGACCATGCGCATGTGACGGAAATGCACAGGCTTGTACTGGAATCGGTTGAGAACCAGCGACTGGAAATTGATGAGTTAAAACGGCTGCTTTCGTTATTGACACATCAACCCTATACAGAAAATGCCAGAGCCCCGATAAAAGTATTGCAGGATTTGCATCCCCGCGGAGAAAATAGATTTCATGCAGATGAGTTGGACAACCGCTTGCAATCCGAGTACCATCACAATTTAATGGTCAGCCAGATCAATCAAGATTTTCCGGCGGATGAAGAATAAGTAATTCTAGAAATCTGCCCGAAGGAATTGGCTTGATTTTAACTATTCACATAGTTATTTTTACCTCAGCAGCGAATAGGAAATTCGCAACCGGATTAGTTTTGAGTGAATTATGTGGGTCCAAAGATTTATTACTTGAAATTTCGATTATCCATTTTTCGTATTAATCGCATATTTCGTGAATAATTCTTTTGTGCCGAGTAGTTATTATCCTATTTATTCACCCTGAAGACCCCGGCTATCTGTTTTACGCTTCAAAGCCAAAAAAGCTAGAACGCTC
>JBAWYZ010000318.1:0-3078 GCA_037143255.1 Leptolinea sp.
CGTAAAATCGGGGTAACCTGTCCATACCCGAACATTTCGCAACTTTATTGATCGAAGAAGCTCCAAAAGACTTTTGGGGCTTCCTTTATTTTTCAAGCCAAATGAATAGAATTTTAATTTTTTATAAAATCTTTCGCGTTATTTACAAATTCCCAAAACTCTACTTGCACTCGCGTCTGGAGTTGTTGGGTATTGCGCGTCAGGTAGATATTGCGTGTCAATTCTAATCCGGTTACATTCACTTCTATTACGCGTCCCAAAGCCACCCCGCGCGCGGCAGCCAGACGAGATACAAACGCTACGCCCAATCCTTCTTCAACCGCCATTTCGATCGCTTCCGTATTTCCCAATACCATGGCTATATTAAGCATATCTACAGAAATATCATCTTGGCGCAACCCGTCTACCAGCGCTTCGCGGGTTCCCGAAGATTCCTCACGCAAGATAAGCGGCTCATCTAACAAATCAGCGGGCATGATCTGACTTATACCTGCCCAAGGGTGATTGGCAGGCACTATCAAAACGATCGGATCTGTGAAAAAATCCTGGTATTCCAAATCGGGATGCTCAACTTTTTTACTTGAAATCCCAAGAGCAATCTCCCCGCTGAACAGCTTCGTCATGATTACTTCGCGCGCACTCACCATTACGTTAATGCGGACTTGAGAGAACAGATGGTGAAAGTGGCCGATAAGTCCAGGAAGGAGATACTTTCCCGAAGCGGTTGAACATCCTATGGTGATCTCACCAATCACCTCTTTCTGAAATGAAACCATCGTCTGCTCAACCCGCTGCGCCGAATCGAGAAGGTCACGTGCCATCGGGACAAGCGCCTGCCCAGATTCGGTCAATTGAGCTGTGCGGCTATGGCGGATAAATAGCTGAACACCCAACTGTCTTTCAAGACCTTGAATCGTCTGGCTGACAGCCGGTTGAGAAAGATAAAGACGCCTACCGGCTTCGCTAAAACTGCCGTGTTTAGCTACTGCCAGAAAAACCCTTAAAACATCAAGATTGAGCATAAGATGATTAACGAAGAATTGTGATCAGAGCCACCTCATTATAACCTTTAAAACGAAACTACCCGCAAGATATTTCCTGCGGGTAGATAAAAAGTTAATGGATATAGCGTTCTATTTCTCTAAGGGCAAATTTTCGGCTGTCCAGCCATTAATTCCCTTAAAAAGACTGTTGACATTGGTATAACCAAGCAAACGCAGTGCCATCATGGCAATTGCGCCGCGGTGACCGGATTGGCACACGGTAATAATTGGGGCAGCTTTGTCAGAGGGTAATTTCTTCATATCGCTCAGTAAATCATTGATCAGAATGAAGACAGAACCTTTGATATAACCGCTCTTGATTTCATCTGCCGTGCGAACATCGATCACTACCGGCGCCGGAGTAGCGGCGAGAGCCTTTTTTACGTCGGCTGCACCCATGCTGTAGAAACCATCAGGTAAGCTGGACAGGAATTTATCCAATGCTTTCAGGCGGAGTTCATCAACCTTGGCAGCCGTCCCAGCTTTAGGTTCAGCGGGTTTGCTTTTCTCAACTGCTAAATTGGCTTTTGTCCATGCACCAAAGCCGCCGCCCAGGTTATTCACATTCGAATAACCCAATAAGCGCAGTGCGGATATTGCCAACCCGCCGCGGTGACCAGAGCCGCAGTAAACCACAATCGGCTTGTCCAATGCGGGTAATTTATCGAGGTTTTTCAACAAATTGCGGATAGGAATATTGACGGCGCCCTTGATGAAGCCCGCACTTTCAATTTCTTTGGCTTCGCGCACATCAACCAGGAAAGGGGGATTTCCGGCTTTAATTTGCCCGAACAGCATATCTGACTTAACCGTATAGGAATCGGCAGGTAACCCCTTGAGGAAATCAGGCCATACTGCTGCCCAATCCACCACGCCTTCAACGGGCAGATTGGCTGCTTTCCAACCATTCAAACCACCGCCCAAATTCAACGTCTTGGTGTAGCCCAACATCTGCAAGCCAACGATCGCAACTGCGCCGCGGTGACCAGAGCCGCAATAGATGATAAAAGGAGCATCTTTCGCAGGCAGCTTATCCAGGCTGGTGAACAGTTTGTTGAAGGGAATATTCACCGAGTCTTTGATATAACCACTATTCTCGCGTTCTTCAGGTGTACGGAGATCAATGAGGACAGGCGGTTTGGCAGCTTTCAGTTGATCGGCGACTTTGTCGGCTTTCAGGGCGAGGAATCCATCAGGCAGCGTGGACATGTATCCATCCAACGCAGTAAATAACGCTTGATCTTTAATAGCAGGCTTGCTGATCGCTTTGGCTTCATCCGGTTTGGAACCTGTCACTACCGGTAAGTTGGCAGCCTTCCAGGCGATCAAACCACCACCCATACTGAAGGTGTTGTTATAGCCCAGCAGACGCAGAACACCCATCAGCATCCCGCCCCGCTGACCAGAACCGCAATAGATCAGGATGTAGGAATCGGGCGCTGGCAGTTTATCCAAATTTTTAAGGACGCTGCGTACCGAAATATTAACTGCACCCTTAATGAAACCGTCTTTTTCCAATTCAGCAGGCTCACGCACATCCAAGAGGAAAGGCGGTTTGGCTTCTGCCAATTGTTTACTGACATCCACCGCTTTGACAGAGGCATAGCCTTTGTCTGGGGGTAGACTGTTCATTAAACCACCATACAACCCTGCGATATCGGGAGCAGCTTGGGTAACAGCCGCGGGCAACAAACCAATCTTGGCTGACATGGGCGCAGCGAACGTCGGTGTGTTGACAGCCAAAATCATACTGAGAATAACCAGCATGACCATTGATACATGAAGTTTCTTAACCATGATTGAATTCTCTCCTAATAATAAAAATATGAAGCTGAAATGGATGCTTTTGAGCTTCCAAATTATCGGAATCATTATACATGATTCCCCCTCCCAAGCATCACAGTTACGTATCGTATCTAATTATAGGAAGCTATAAGCACAGGCAATAGCCGAAGTCTGTTGAATAAGGTTGTAGTCTTCTACGCTTAATCAGGCAGGGTTAACGAATTCTGCAAATAAGGTGGTGTGCAGCATC
>JBAWYZ010000319.1:0-3071 GCA_037143255.1 Leptolinea sp.
CGGTTATTTACCAGCCGGTAGTAATCTTCAGTGTATTGAGTCTCGTATACGCCGGTCTCCTGGGTGACAATTTCCACCCAGGTTTGACCGGGTTTCAAAGGAAACGAGTCGCCATTTTTATCCAGAAAACGCAGCGGGCGTAATTTTCCAGTGGTTTTCTCATATGTTTCGCCTCTAGTCGTCCAGGTTCCCTCAAAGATTTGCCCATCCCGGAACAGTAAAGCGCGTTCCCGATTGGTGTACAACAATTTCAGATCGATCAGCGTTTCGCGGTAAGCGATGTGATCGACAAAAATCACCACCACATTCTCAATTTCCAACGGTTTACCGGTCAGACTGTCCACCTGTTCAGTGTATTCCCGACCGTTTTCCATATCCTGCCAGCGGTGATAAGCGCCGCTTTCTTTGTCAAAATGCCACCAGACCTGATCTACATAGGCGTAAGGCAGCCAGATGGTATGCCCATCTTTACCGCCTTGCGGAACCGCCGGGTCAAACATCAAACCGATTGGATTTGGTTCGCCGAGTTTGGTTAAGAAATTCTTTTTCAATGCGACAAGGTCGTCCACCCGTAACCGCGCGCCATTGATATCGTCCGGATGTTCAGTTTGAAGGTTGTGGTAGTAGTTCAATGTATCCATCACCACATCGGAGGCGTAGGCCATCACGATGAAGCCGTTTAGCATTTTGCGGACATGCTCGTATGCCAGTCTGCCAGAACGGATTGGTCCGATTTCAGGATTATCGGTATCGGCTGTTTTGGGCAAATCACCGTAGAAGATGGTCAGAAAACGGCTGTTTCCAGCACCGATGAATAGTTCATAGATGAGCGGTGCGAAGGACAACCCGGCTTGTGGACGAGCCGTCACCGGTGAATTGCTGATAGACAGCAACGCCGGCGGCAAGTTCAAACTCTCCGGGTCTTCTACAGGCAAGCCTGAAAGCGGATTAATCCCCGGTGGGTACACGTCCGGTCCAACTGGGTAGGCGATTTGGGGTGGTGGCGTGGTAGGCGTGGCCGTTGGTTCGGCGGTTGCTGGCGGCACGGGCGGCGGCGCAGGGCTGTCTGCTGGGGTATTTGTGGAACCAGACTTTACGGTACCAGTAGACGCGGCTGGGGCTTTCGTGCCTGTGATATTCAAAAATGCCAGGGTTACTACCCCGAGGATAAGAACGCTCGGTAGCAGCAAACGGAAAATGCGTATGTGGACAGGTTTCATGGTGGAGATTGTACCAAATCAAATTGAGATTTCCCATTACTTGATTCAAATCGACCGGTAGGCTATAATTCAAACAGATGTTCCATTGGAGATTTTACTCGGAGGGTTATGCCGCTCGACTATACCGCCATTCAATCACAACTGCCTATTCTCAGCAGCCAGGTACTTGAGAAGCAAAAACTTGAACATGAACGGACTGCCCAGGCGGCTATTTTACTGGACAGCTTGACCGGGCAGAACGAACAGTCCCGCGAACGAATTCTGCAAGCGGCCGCTGGCAATGCCAACCTGCGTAGCGCCATTCCTACAGATGAGGAGATTACGGCAACGTTTCTTCCGTCTGCAATTTCCACGGACTATACTCTTTTTGCCGCTGACGGTTCGCAGGTGCATCCCAGCCGGCATGATGCAATCCCCTTTGGGGTGATTAATATCGGCGTTTTCCGCCAGTCGTCTACTGCACAAACACCGCCGGCCGAAATTGTTGAAACGCAATTGTTGACCCTGGATGTACTTTACACAGAATTTGGACTTGTTGGAGAAGAAGTCATCGCTCTGCGGCGTGACCTGGCAGAACGAAAAAAACTTGCCAGTCTGGCCAGCGCGGTGGATGGTACTGTTTTGGCGCTGACTGATGGCCCGCTGGAACTGTTCCGCGACCCGGAAAGTAGTAGGGACACTCAGCATGAATTCGCCGAATACATGGCCGTTCTGCATCAATTGGCCGGACTGGGAACCATCACCGCTGGATATGTAGACCGCCCCGGCTCGGATTTGGTGGTGCGCATGTTGGAAATACTTCGTCTTCCGGCGGATGAATTTACCCATGCCGGCCGTTCCCGCCCACTTACCCCCCTTTCGGATGCGGCGTTATTTCAAAATAGAATTCCCGGCAACGCGCGTTCAGCTATTTTTGCCATTCAATCGCGTTCAGCGCAGCAGTTCAAAGATGACACCGCTTTGCATTTTTTCTACTTGAACACCGGTACAACCGAACATCCCTCTCTGGCGCGTGTCGAAATCCCAGCCTGGGTTGTCCGCAGCAAAGAATCAGTAAGTCTGCTGCATAGTGTGCTGATTGATCAATGCCGGCATCTGGGATTACGGCCATATCCCTATGCGCTGCATCGCTCACATGAAATAGCGCTGGTATCTTTCGCTGATAAGAATCAAATCGAAACAATGATCAGCCGCGCAATTATTGACCAGGGCATGACCCCGCCGGCGCCGTCCAATAAACAATCTGCTAAAAACCTATCAGGAAGGACAAGGGTTCAATAATGCTTCCACTACATCCTGTATCGATAAAAATCGGACGTATGCTGCGTACATCCACTACCGGCTGTATTGTCGGCTGCCAGGTTAGCCAGGTCGAAAACCTGACATTCGGTGGAATGATACGCATTCCCGCTGCGCCCGACTACCAGATATACGGGCTGGTATACGACATCCATATTGATGATGACGGCCTGGTGCGTCAATTGGTGACGGCAGACCATGTCAGCGAACTGCTCATCCAGGACAACCGCGTAAACCGAAATATTCCGGCGGAAGTCAGAGTGTTGTTTATCGGCTATCAAAAAGATGCGAGATTATCTCATCTGCTGCCACCCCGTCCACCACTTTCGTTGGATGAAATCTATTCGTGCTCTGCGGATGAAGTACTGAATTTCACAGGTGGTGACCGTTTTGGCTACTTCCGTCATATTTTAGGCAACCAGGATCTGCCAACCGGCGAACTACTTGCAGCGCATCTGCAGCAAGCCCATAACATCTATTTGCAAGTTGGTAACCCGGATTGGCTGGAGAAGGCTGTCCGGGAACTCATCGTTCTGCAGCGCGATGATTACG
>JBAWYZ010000320.1:0-3051 GCA_037143255.1 Leptolinea sp.
TGGATTAATCAGGAAGGATGGGAAAATATGCACATCATCAAAGTAAAAGCAACTTCACGAACAGCGGCTGTGGCGGGTGCTATTGCTGGGGTCATACGCGAACACAAACATGCAGAAGTTCAGGCTATTGGAGCTGGAGCAGTTAATCAAGCCGTAAAGGCTCTAGTACTGGCAAAAGGTTATCTGGCAGAAGACGGGATAAACATCACGTCTATTCCGGAATTTGTGGATGTTGATATTGACGGAAAAATAAGAACTGCGATTAAGATGACAGTCGAACCGCGCTGATCATTTTAAAGCCAGATCAAAAACTATTTTGCCAGTTTGTCTTTTTCAAAACAGAGAACTTAAATATAAGTTACCCGTTTTGAAAAATTAATGGTCATATCTTGATAATTCAAGATGTGTTTAAATTTAATCTGCCCTTATTGGACTGCCACAATAGTCGCATTCTGCGGTTATTTCGTTTAGCCAAATGACTTCATTTGGATGAAGCGGACCACCGCAGCTTGGGCAGCGCAGCGGGAGAACAGAGTTATTTTTAGAGGATTCAAAATTTTGTTTTATGCTATATTGCACATCATTTGACCAACCAGCTACCAGTTTTGATTGGTCCAGCAAATTCAACTGAGTCAGTTCTATTTGCAGGCGCAGGCTGACCCGTTCAATCAGGTTTTCATGACCCCTTCTAATTAAAAGCGAATGACCAGATTCCAACAAATCCATGCCGCGTTCCAATTTTCCGGCGTGTAGAAATGCACGGCCAGCCTGGAAAAAAAAGTGGGGGGCACGTGGCCCATTATGGGTGGAAGCGATTTGAGCCAGTCTTTCAAATATTAAGCCAGCATCAATATATTTTCCTTCATCGAATAATGAGTTTGCAAGGATGAGCTGTTCATCGATCATCTGCCTCGCAGGCCTTTGGAATGGATTAAAAATACCTCTTCGTCTCATATTTGCCTCTTAAAATTATAATTAATCCAGTGTGAGCAGGTGCCCATTTTCTTTAAGCCAGCGCCGGTGGTTCTGATATTCGGGCATATGGTTTTTGACTCGATCCCAGAAAGCGCGCGAATGATTGTGTTCTACAACATGGGCAAGTTCATGAATAATTACATAATCAATCACTTCCAGAGGCGCCATAATGAGCCTCCAGGAAAAACTAAGGTTGCCTTTTATGCTGCATGATCCCCAACGTGTGCGGGCGCTTGTGATCCTGATTTGATGATATTGATATCCAAATCGGGTCGCATAAATGGCAGTCCTCTGGTTGATAATCCGACGCGCCTCAATTTTGTACCAGGCTGTAAAAGCGGATTCAGCTTTGGTCTGGTATCTTTGATCCATAATAAAATGGGTTTTGAAAGTAAGCGGATAGGCCCCTTTATTAATGATTTCAAGGGGATATGATTTCCCCTGGAATAAAAAAGATTCCCCACTGATATATTTGCGCTGCGGACGTTGTTGGATTATTTTTGAAACCTGCTCCTGTTTATCTTTGATCCAACCTGTTTTTTCTACAACAAATTGTTCAATTTGACGGAGAGAAGTTCTTAAAGGGGCGCGAACCACAAGACGGCCATCTTTTTGTATGATCAAAGCCACTGTTTTTCGGCGGGAGCGGATTAATTGATCTATTTTCATAATTCAATAAAGAAGGGCACAACTTTCGTGCCCTCCCGGTTAACGAATTTCAAGAAAGGAGGCCCGGATAGAAAGCCGCCTCAGATAGGATTTTTGAAGGGGATCATAATCCTGGCAGGTAATGAGGGTTACCCAGGGGGCATCTTCATGGTTGAGGATGCGGTTTGTTCCCGGGCTGACAACTTCAATTGACCGCACTACGTAAATGTAATCCTGCCCCCAGGCGTGAATGATCACCTGGTCTCCCAGCGCTAATTTTTTCAAGTTTACAAATGGACCCGGCAATCCATTTGAATTGTAGACATGCCCGGTTATGGCGCTGTTGCCTGCCCAGGTAGGAAAAGCAGTTCCTTCAAGATACCCGGCTTGGTTGGATAACCATTGCAGGTCCCAGCCTTTTTCATTTTGTGGAACACCAACCAAAGGAACATTAACATCCAAAGCCGGGATCACAAGCTGCATTTCTTCAATGGATTGATATGCTTTCTCGGATGATTGTGCGATAAGCGGGGTGATAATTCCGGGCGCAAAACCTGTTGCGGGCAGGTACAAACTGCCGAAATCGGTAACCGGAACTGAATAACTGCCATTAACAGAAAAGCCAACCTGCACCCCTGCAGATGTAACCGTAACCGGGTGTGCTGCCCCACTGGCATCATTGGATACGACTGTGGTTGATGCCTGCCCATTTTCATCGGTGATCCCAGCGCTGTCCATCAGGCTCAGGAAGTTGCCATCCGGACTGGAAAAGTATACGTGCCAACCTTTGAGAGGGTTTCCAAAAGTATTGGTGACCGTTACGACCAGCAAATCACCCAGAATGCCATTCCCAAGGTCAACCTTGTTTTTTCCAACTGTTGTTGTAATGACCGGGATGGCATCGTATTCGAAAGCGCCAATGTCGCAAACTTCCACCGCTGCCAGGCCGCGTTGATCCCGATGGGTGCAATTGATGGGATTACCTTTATTAATTGCCGGGCTGCCGGAATTAAGAGCCATGGTCAGGGTAGGGCCCCCGTTATCCTGCAAAGTCCCAAGTTTTGGGTCTTTGCCAAATATAGATATGCTGCCCTTATTGAAACCACAGGTGATCCCGGAATCGAGGTTATTTCCCTCGTCCTTTATCAAAGCAAGTCCTTCTTTTTCCACTTCGTTTTCACAGTTTCCGCCCATGATGCTGTTTGCCATGATCGTATTGCTCAGGGAAACTGTACCAAAAGTCTGATTATTTCCGTATCCATTCACATAGTTCCGGATAGCGGTGCTGTTATGTGAAAAAGTGGAATTATTAATATTTATGGAAGAACGCCCACCAAGGAAGGAATAATTCAGAATTGCTCCGCCTTCCGGGGATTTATTATCATAAAAAGTGCTGTTAGAGACCACCAGGTTGCTTTCGTTATAGAT
>JBAWYZ010000321.1:0-3045 GCA_037143255.1 Leptolinea sp.
CGCGCGTGCAGCGCCAATAGCGCCGATGACATCCAGTTTATCTGAATCAAAAAGCACTTTCGCTTCAATCGTTTCCGGCTGATCTTCTTTGCCGCGGTAGCGGTGTGCACGGATGGCATGCTGCACCGCCCGAATACGCTCCACCGGCCAACCTTTTCCCATAAGCACCTCTTCAGCAAATAATGCCGAAGTAACATGATGTTCCGCCCTTCCGGCGCCACCGGGCTCTGCTCCGCGCACATCGTGCAGAAGCGCCGCAGCCTGCAAAATTTCCAGGTCGGCGCCTTCTGCTTTTCCAAGTTTCATGGCGTTATGGTACACCCGCTGCACATGTTCAAAATCGTGGACAGCATCTTCGCTGATATAGAAAGCGCGCGCTTGTTCAACAGTCAACATAATAATCCTCTATAGAATGGGGATGATCCTCCATTTTTGACTTCTGGGCAACATCTGTCCCATCCGCACAGCGAGTGTGCTATTAGGGAAACCAATTTAGAGATGTCATAGACTAACATACAAGAATATTATCATCAACACAGGTTGGAAGAAAATTCAAATATCTACCCTTACTCTTTCAAGGGGCACCTTTTCCTATCCACAGGGGAAAAGACCTAAGCTAGAGCACGCCGGACGCGTGGCAGCATTATCAGGCCGATAATATTCACCAACATGGCTACGATCACATTGACAGTGAACCCGCCGGCTTCATAAATGCGCGGTCCAAAAAACACACCGGCAGCCATTCCCAGCGAGCTGGCCGCCAGAAAAACAGCCAATAAGGTCGCGCGTGCCTGCGGCAGAACCTCCGACATCAAAGGGATGGCGGCCGCAAAGGTAACCTCAAACGAAAAGTAGAAGATGAACAACCAGATCAGCGCACCAACTATCGAACCCTGTATGAAGAAAGGGATCACTGCGGAAAAAATATTCACAACAAATCCGATGGCAATCGTGCGGTGCTTGCCCAATTTATCAACCACCAGCGCTACGACGCCTTCACCAGCCAGTTCGGCAAAACCAATCACCGTGGCAGCCGCCCCGATTGCAGCAATTTTCAGACCGTAAGATTGTTCCATCCACACGCCGAAAATTACGCTGATCAAGTTATTGCCAGCAATCACCAGGAAGGCCATCGCCAGGCCAAAAAGGGCGGCCGGAGAGCGCAAGATAATCGCAAACCGCGAATCGGTATCCCCCACTGCTCTGACCAACGGGGGGGTATGCGGAAACAGTAACGCTACCGCTGCAATGGAAAGTACTCCCAGAACAAACAAAGATAAAAATGGCGACTGCCACCCAGCCCTGGCGATCAAAAACCCAATGACTGGCACACCCACAATAAACGAACCTGCCCAACTGATCTCCAAGAGTGAAAGCGAAAAACCTCGCTTTTCATACGGCACCATATCGCTAATATACGCTTGAATACCTGATAGAAAGAGGTTATTCCCCAAACTTGCCATCAACAGTGCGATGAGAAATGCCATGTAAACCGGCCAAATGAGCATCAGGCCTACCCCGGTGGTAAAAATGACCAATCCCAGCAGCATACCGGACTTGCGCCCATACCGATCCGCGATTTGTGCTAAGAATGGGCCGACCGCAGCAGCAGCAAATGAAACCGAGACCGCCGCCGACATCGCATTAATATCCGAACCGACTCCCTTGGCGAAGACCAGCAGAAACGGCCCCACCATGCGAAGACAAGTGTTGATCACCGTGCGAATGATAAGAAAAGCGGCAATTTGCAGGTTGAAGTGGTTTCGTTTCAAGCGGTGATCCTGTCTGTTCGGTTGATTACATAAGCCAGCAAGCCGGCAGTAAGAAATGCCAGAGCAACTAGTCCGATAAAATATATCTGGATACCTGTTGACGGTGAATTAAACACCGGCGAATTGGGATGCAATACATTATCTGCCCCGCTCAAACTCAAAAATAGAGTGATGCCGAACAGCATATTAGCCAGTGAGGTGACAATTGGTTTTTGTAACAGCCATAAACCAGCCTGCAGCAAGACGCCTGTCACCGCAAAAGTAAACGGGATGCGCCAGCGCGGTTCGTCAAAATACAGACCGCCCCAGTTTATCTGCATTACCAGTAGTGACATCGGCAGGTAGGTCAGCCAGAAAATCAGAGCGGTCAACCCAAAGGCGCGTGACCACCGATTCCAACGCAGCGAACGGAACAATAATCCAACCAGCCCGGCTAAGCCCGCCACTGCAAAGCTAACCAGCCCAGCCCACACCCAAGCCCCATGCAAATATACCAGACGGATGTTTGCACCCAGACTGTTTTCCAGTGGAGCTAAAGCCGCAGCAATCAACAGCAAAATTAGAGAAAGTATGAACCAACCAAATAGTCGAACGGGGATTTTCATTATGGTGAGTATAACGGATTTATCTGGCAGGTTTTTCTTACAAGAAAATCTACCGACTCAACCCTCGGTTTTAGGTAAAAGTCCCCATTTTTTGGACGAGGATAGATTGCTCAAATATTTCTTACGCCCTTAAGAAGCTACAACCGATGCAAAATTTGTATTCCGCAACTTGCTGACCATTTCACTTTGCGCTTCGCACCAAACCGAGTGCAGCGGGCAGCCTTCGATCAAAGGGCAATTAGATGGGTTCAGTGTGCATTCATTCAATGCAAGCGGACCATCAATAGCTTCTACAACATCCAAGACGGTTATCTTTTCAGAAGGTTTCGCCAAAGAAACCCCTCCATGCGCGCCGCGAGAAGTGGAAATCATTCCGGCAATTGATAATTGAGCAATGATTTTCGCCAGAAAGGATGGGGGGATCGCCTGTTCTTGGGCGATATGACGGGTGGCTGCCCGATTATTGGGTGGCAGTTTTGCCAGGTACATCACCGCTCGAAGGGCGTAATCTGCTTGTTTAGTAATCTGCATGGTTATTTCCTCTAATTCAGATTATAAGATATTATTTCTCTTATTGAGTATAATCGCTAACATTAATCCGGGCAAGTGATATCCATCATCACTTTGGGTGACATTTTGCAGAAAATTGCCCATTTTGGTGGGGATAA
>JBAWYZ010000322.1:0-3031 GCA_037143255.1 Leptolinea sp.
ATATTGGCTTGCCCGAAACATCTTTCCCCAGTGCGATCCGCAACGGACCCTTTGCTTTTTTGAAGGCGTCACTGTCGATTAATTCGCGCAGCGCCACTTTGCTGGTTTCATCGTTCGGGACTTCGATGCCGATAAAGCCGCGTCCCGGCACCGGGGCCTGAATGCGGATGCGTTTTGCCGCAAGCGCCAGGGTCAAATCATCGGCGAGGCTGACAATTTTCGAAACGCGCACGCGGGTGCGTCCGTTTCTGGTTTCTATAAAATCAGGCTCCACACCGTATTGGGTAACAGACGGGCCGCGCTGGATATCCACTACATGCACGGGAGCGCTGAACGATTTCAAGGTTTCTTCAATTTTATTGGCGCGGTCAGAATCGACATGGCCTTGAATGTAAACCGGTTCAGCCGGGTCGAGGATTTCAGCTATACGCGGGAGTACCCAGGGGGATTTGGCAGCCTCAGACTGGGAAGTAGTTTGGAAATGATTTTCTTCCTGGACATCATTCACCGGGAACCCGGGCGCCTTTTTAACGGCTGGCCGGCGGCTGGGAAGATTATTCAGAGGATGAAAACCGGGCGGCAAGGGAGAAGACGAACCGACCGTGCCGGCAGATTGTGTTTGCGGAACCATTCCGGTAGAACCAATTACACTTGATAATGGAGAGGAATTTACCGTCTCACGGATTTGTCCGCGCAGGCTGTTAAAAGCGTCCTTGAGAAGCGGTGGGGGCAGTTGTAGTGCCAGAGAACCCGCCACCAGCAGCCAGACCATCAAAATCAATAGCGCGCCGGGCAGCCCGAGCCCGCCAGATAACAACCTTTCAAAGAAGGCGCCAAGGTAACCGCCTCCGGCGCCGGTGATTGCCAGTTCCCACCCACCGCCAGCCAGTAGATGCATCCAGACCAACAGGTTGAGATACAACAGCCCTAAGCCAGTCGCCCTTCCACCTGATAAAGGCGGTAGAGTTTCCAGGCTGCGGAAAACCAGCCATAAGCCGGAAAAAAGCAGACCAAGAGGCAACACATACATCCCCCAACCGGTCATGCGGCTGATGACTAATACCCAGCCGGCGGATACAGCCGTATCCTGTTCGGTGACCAGACTGAAAAGGGTCAGCAATCCCAGAATAATCAGCCCGGCGCCAATGATATCCAACCGCCGATCCGGCGAGAGATTGTCCCAACTGGGGACTTTAGCCAGAAGAGGTTTCAAGTTGTTCCACAAGCGGCCGGTTTTTACTCCGTTGCACATTCGGACGGTGGCATGCGGCTGCCGATGAGATGAGGTTTTCACCTGCGGGGCAGGTCTTTTGGTTGCCCGACCGAGGAGAACCGGACTGGTTACATTCTTAACCACGCGTGCGACAGGTTTAACCATGGAAAGGCTCCCTGAAGGATTGTAAAATATGAGTTTTCATCTCCAGTATGATGCAAGAGGCTTGCCAATCTGCCCGGGCATCAAAATATTTGTTACAATGCGGTAAGGCGATTAAGTTTGGAGGACAAAATGAATCCCAATCCATACGGCGATGAAGGTCAGGAATTTCTTTCCTATGTGCATGCGGATTTTGCATCCTTAAAACAGGTTCAAAAAGAGACGATTTTTTCGCAGCCTGAAAAATGTGCTGTCATTTCGGTGGATGTCACCAATGGTTTTTGTAAAGCTGGGGCTTTGTCCAGCCCGCGGGTGAATGGCATTATTGCCCCGATCGTCCAATTGATGTCAACCGCCTGGCAAGCCGGCGTGCGGCAGATTGTGTTGAGCCAGGATACCCATGAACCGGATGCAATGGAATTCTCTACCTGGCCGACGCACTGCGTGCGTGGAACGGAAGAGGCCGAAGCTGTGAATGAGATCAGGCAGTTGCCTTTTTTCGATAAGATGATTTATCTACCGAAAAATTCGCTCTCCAGTGTGCTGCAAACCGGTTTTTCTGCCTGGCTGGCAGTGCAGCCGCAACTGGAGACTTTTGTGGTTGTTGGGGATTGCACCGACCTGTGTGTATATCAAATGGCCATGCACCTGCGGTTGGATGCCGATGCCCGTCAGATAAGACGGCGCATTATCGTTCCGGCGGATTGTGTGCAAACCTACGATTTTCCAACTGCCGCCGCCCTGGGTGCCGGGGCCAAGCCCCATCCCGGTGATGTACTACATGAGTTCTTCTTATACCACCTGGCGCTTAATGGCATTGAGGTGGTTGCCGGGGTGAAGTAGGCTGGCGAGTTGGTAACACAGCGCCCCCAACCCCTGCCTTCCCCCAAATCTAAAAGAAGAATTAGAGGAAGGAGCTGTGTTCTTATACAAAAAATTGGGTTTACCCATTAAATACTTCTCCTCCTCTAAATTCCATTTGGAATTTGGGGGAGGTTGGGAGGGGGTGGATATGGAAATAATTTATGAAAATAATCCGGTATCGAATTTGTAATTTCGATACCGGTCGTGGCAATATTTGAAAAACAACAGAATTACATGTTTGGATTCAACCAATAGCTGAGTTCATCCACATAAATGGTGAAATTATTTGTTTCCCAAGCTCCAATCAAAACTCCAAAACCGCCCGACAAGAAGCTGTTGTCTGTCGCTTGGTCAACTTGAACGCCGTTGATGTAGAGCGTGTATTGGCCGCCCTTCGCCAAAATACCCAGGCGGTTGACAGCATCAGCGCCGGTCTTGATATTATTATTGGATGACCAGGCGATGATGTTTGTTACTTTTGTTTCTCCATCCGGTGGGGAGGCATTCCATTTCTGGAAGGCATACTTGCCATCGCAGGTGATATTGAACCAGTATCCTTTATTCGGATTAGCCCGGTCAGGCACGCGGATCATCATACCCCAACGGTCTTTCCCCTTACAGACGGCGCCAAACTTGGCTGTGGTTTCAAAATAAGCATTATCTACGTCAGTAATGGCCAAACGCCAACCGTTAATAGTGTTTGTCAACCCGGATAAAACCATGAAACCATCTTTAAACCCGATGGAAGTATAGGAATCGGAACCGGTTGGCCAATTGCTGCCAGTATCCATA
>JBAWYZ010000323.1:0-3008 GCA_037143255.1 Leptolinea sp.
GCTAATGCTACTTCATGCACTTTTTCCCCTGCTTCATTGTTATAAACCTGTACGTACTCTTTATAATAATTCGGGAAGAAAGCCCATTTAACGAAGGACCAGAGAGACGGCCCTAGTTTTACCCCTGCCAAAATTGCTAAACCGGTCAAAATAAGCGCTGGCACCAAATACGAAGAATGCATAGAAACTGCTTCCGGTGAAGCTGCGCCAAGCAGACTTAATGCTCCCGCTGAATAAATTCCAGAGAAAACCGGAGTTGTTGCGACGGAAACCGCTCCCGTGTCATTGCGAGAAGTCCCGAGCGCAGCGAGGGACGACGAAGCAATCTTTTTATCTCTCAAGAGATTGCTTCGCTCGCCTAAAGGCTCGCTCGCAATGACACCGGTGGCAGAACTACGTGTGACAACAAGCGAGCCGAGCGAAAGATGCTTTGCTGCATTGAGTAAAAGAATGATGCCTAAAATGATTACGAAAGTGGTCGGTACAATGGAAGAGACATCTGCGGATACTACGGATGGAGCATGGCCCAGTACACTGAGCGCTCCAAATGCAGGAACAGCTGCGTTGAAGGTAGAGCTAAATTTAGAGGTATCAGCAGGCGGACCGCGTCCAGCCTGTGTAGCTACATTATAGGTAATATCTATTGGGGCATCTAAAACTGCAATTTGTGCGCTAAAACCGACATGCGCCTGATGAGAGGCGGCTGCCGGCAGACCAAATGCATTATGATTTGAATTATCTAATAAGCCATTTACTCCTGTATTTCCCGAAACGGGAACAACTGGAACAGAAACGGGAACTGCTTTATTCCCTTGATCTGTTGAATTACTACTTTCGTCGGACGCACTTTTCGAATCTTCGGATGTGACAATTGATCTCTGTCCACCTACTAAATTTTTCTTTAGACTGCCGTTATAACCAGAAAAACCTAAACTATTTTTTCCAGTATTTGCAGTACTACCATTATTTCCTATTTGCGCGCCTATTGCTGGAGCGACTGCCTGTGTCTGCGCAGACACAGCAGCCTCAGGGCGTCCCCCACCAGTGCCAGTAATCTGCGGACCCATCTTTTGCATCAATGTAGTAGGATGTAATGGTAACGCAACTGTCTCTACATTCCTAATTGGACTATTTCCAGCTGAAAGATTTGTAGTAGTATTTCCACCAACTAAAGAACCAAAACCAAGCAAATTGCCACCTACCACATGCGGACCAGTAGATTGTCCACTCTGAGCAGCAGGTAATGCCGGAGTGACCGGAGTGGTTTCTGAGGAATTCTTCTTTTCAGGATCAGTCTGTTGTCTTGCAAACGGCATAGTAAACGGCATCCCCACATTTAAAGGAGTAACTAATGAATTCTGCCCAAGTTGGGCTGGATCAATTTGATTAAATAACGCCGGAGGAGCATCAAATCTTACCGGAACATCACCAAAAATAGCATTTGCTTCCTGCATAACAGCCCTGGATATGTCCAAATTGAGAGCATTTTGAGCTACCCAAATACGCGGTTGCTGGCCATTGAAATTCATTTGCAGGCTTGTAAGCGGCTGGCCATTAAAATTCATTTGCGGGCCAAAATCAGTCACCGGGAAAACCTCAACTAATACGGGATTCCAACGATCCGCAGTGACATTAAATTGCGCATTGGGCTTTACTTGGGCGAAATTCGTAAAAATCTGCTGGCCTTGATCAAAACTGAGCGGCCCATTAACAGAAGCAAATGAAATCGGAGGAGTCGTATTATAAACAACTTCCCCCTGAGAAACCGCTGCTAACGCTGCCGCGGCAAGTTCTATTTGCCGACTGTTATCAACAACCCTGCGTTGATCCAACAACTCAACCCTAGCTAGATTCTGAACCGTCGCTGGCGCAACTACTGCTGCTTGCGCAGCCTCTTCAATACGGGCAACGGGCATATCGCCTACTATTGATACAGGCTGCCCTTGCGCTGATACCACTGCCGATAATTCTTTTGCACGCGCAGACGTCCCCTTTACCGCAGGATTAACCTTCATAGTCATCGGATCGACTACTCCACCGGCAGGAGCTACCGCACTCATCCCAGACGCTACGATACCCAAACCTAATTTCGCGTAATCCCATATCGTTTTCTTCTCATTCTTACTGAACATATTCGCGTCCGCCAACAACACGAGGCCGCCCATACCGAATGCTAATCTTTGTATGGTCGAAAAAATAGAACCCGGATCCAGGTGAGCTTGAGAAAGTAACGCACCAGTCCCGATCAAAGCAAACGGCGCAAACCTCCAGTTCTTCCTCCAAAGACGGCGCCCGTCCAAGCCATTGTACGATGTATCGTCTTTGGCCCCAAAAGGAATGAGATTCACCATGGCCATTCCCAAATTAACGGTGGTAAAAATATCCAAATAACCCGTGCCGGTAAAAGGTACGCCGCCAAAAGCCATTCCGGTTAACCCCAAGGCGAGACTGACCAGAGGACCTGCCGCAGCTATAGTCTGCTGTTTCCCAACACTCAATTGATCAACGCCGCTGATAGATGCCACTCCGCCGAGCCCGCCGAATTCGACTTTTGTCGTACGCGCCCCATTCGCATATCCTGCCCCTATATGGCCCATTTCATGCGCATATATAGAATTAAATATGATCAGGAAATACGCAGCCGCCTTACTAACAGCCATAACTCCACCATCTACCCCTAGGCTAGACAACGTGATCAACGTCGGCAAAATCAATGCGGACGGTTTAATCCAGACATTGACGAAAGGAACTTTCAAACTCCAGCGCGTGCTCGGCCCCACCCGGCTCATATCCGGCTGCGCTGGCGCCTGGCCGTCGCCGTGCCACCAGGTATCTATCTTCCCACGCCCGTTGCCGACGGTGATATCCACATCCGGCACAGCCTGATGCAAAAACGCCAGCACATCACCAGCCACACCGTCATGGCTCTCAAAATGCGCGGTGCGGGCATCCTCATCAACCCTGATCGTACCTAACGGCTGATACGCATTCAAATCAAGCACTTCCAG
>JBAWYZ010000324.1:0-3001 GCA_037143255.1 Leptolinea sp.
AGGGTATTTCAACCAAAGATACTCCGATAGCACTCAAGTTTTCAATGCAGCGCTACACAAGAAGGCTTCAATCCGTTTCAGGTTTTTATTCACCTGGCTTGATTTATGTGCCCCGTAATACAACTCACCGATGACAATGCTCGGAATGTAGACCTCATTTGCATCCTTCAAGTGGTCCAATACAGATTGTTCTCCTGCGAACAATGCAATCACAATATTGGTGACCAACAAATAATTACCACCTATTGCCATCTGCCTGTTCACAACCTGATTCAATCGCCTTCTTCATTAAAGAAAGGTCTTCCAACGAATTTGAATCAGTAAACTCTAATAACAACTTACCAGGTACCCGACGCATGGAAGAAACCCGTAGTGCATCTACAAAAATCATTACCTGTCTTTGAGCAAATTGCCTGGCAATGTTTTAATCTTTTTCGAAATTTCACTGATGAAAGGAGTATCCATTTTCGCCTCTTTTCTTTGAGATCATTCTAGCGCTGGCTGGATTAAAATATAGCAATACTAATTTCAATCAATTAGTTTGCAGGGGAAACAAAAACGCTTCCCGTTTCCGAGAAGCGCCTCAATATCATACAATCTTAGTGACTTAAAACCGGCTTGAACTATTGCCCGTATATGCGACATGGTCCGTATAGCCATACGGATAAGCGTTTGAGCTACCAATCTTCCCATGTTTCATGTTTCAAAGCAACCCGAATGACAGTGTCATCCAACCGCAAGCCGGCAGTTTGCAAGGCAAACATTCCTTCTCTGGCTGAAGAAATCAGTCCTTTTTTCTTCGCCAGGATGATCATCGCTAGAGTTCCCCGGATTGGAATGGCATAGCCTTTTGCACATTTTCGAGCAGCCAGATCATCAATGACCGCTGTCCAACCCGGATTAGAGAAAGCATACGACAAAACCGCAGTTTCACCCTTGCCCAGATCCCACGCAAGCAACTCTGGCAAACTGGGAACATCGATAACGAGGATTCCCCCACTTTCCAAGAACCTTTTGGTTGGATCACCGGCTGGACCTGCGCTGATTTCTTACGCAACAGCCTGAGGAACAACGACTTCATCCGGCAGTTGCAGCAGCAAATCCAGATAACCTTCTTTACCCAGGCAAATTAACGTGGAAGAGTGGATTACCCAATGCTCCATCAGCCCTGCGATTCCAGAATCAATTCCTCGGCGCCACATTGGAAGAGGAAAACTCAGGTACGCTCCAGTACCTTAAATTCTCTTTCCCAATTTTCATCAACAGTACCCCATCCACGATATCGATACTGCCTTCTTCATCCTCAAAGATGGTCCAGCCGTTGTCGTTGTTCTTGAAATCTTCGAAAAGAGGTAAGGATGAAGTTTGGATTTCGCTGGGAATATCCAATGGGGACTTCACTTCCAGATTATCGAATGCAACCGCTAAAGGCGCATCGTCCTCCGTAAAGCTGTTCGCGATAATAGTTGAGCCGCCCGTAGACAGGCTTGTATCCTTTATCTTCATCACCGATTGGTCATTTGCGTAGAGTTCCAGGTTGCTGCCGGCGCAGACTACACGTATTTGGTTGGTTTCGCCCGTGCCTGTTCTTATTGCGGTAGAGGCGGTCCAATCGATTAGCGTTTCCCAGGTACCCATAACTCTCTTACTAAACCGAACATTACCATCACCTTTAATACGGAACTCGTAATAATTATCTTTATCGGAATAACGGCATAAGGCTCCATACCCGGTGTTGGATGGCGTCCCTTCAAGGAGTTTCACATCAAAAGCCATATCGATATTGGATAATTGGACTGGAATCCTATTATAGACATAATAATCCGGCGTCTCAATTCTCATCACCTTCTGCCCATCTTCGTTCTGGACGGTGAAGTCATCCTCCTCGAATAGACCCCAGGCATTGTCTTTGTTATCGAACGAGTCGGAAAATAAAAGATCAGAGGAAGGTTCCCATGCCAGAGGTTTTCGCACAACCAGGTTTGAAAAACTTACACTCACGGGGACAGTATTATCTGTATCAGATTTTGGCCAACCGGCCACCAGACGGTAGGATCCTCCCGAAAGTGAGGTTTCCATCACATCGGTGGCAAGGGCGTCATTAATGAAAAGAGATACATGTCCTTCACTGCAGACGAGGCGCAAGCGGTTAACAACACCGGTTCCCTGGCCAATCGTGTTCGAAGGCATCCAATTGACAAGGGTTGTGAAATCAGCATTCATTTTCTTTACTATTGAGTATTCACCAGAGGTACTGACAACCGCCCGAATGTAATTGTCATCATCATTGAAATGGCATAAGAAGCCATATTGCATTTTAACACCATCGGTAAATTTGGCATCCACAGAAAGGTCAACCTCTTCAGCATCCACGGGAGGCTTAATATGGGAAAATTTACCATTATTTATGACACGGATTTTTAATTTTCCATCCTCGATTATGTTCTCGCTGTTCTCATTGGCGCTAAAGTCCCAATTATTTGAATTATCAGAAAATTCTTCTTCAAAAATGACTTCACCCAATTTGGGATTTGAGGACTCCGTTTGGGGAGAATCATTGGCAACCACTTCGGTTGGATTAATTGCAGCAGTTTCTACCACAACCGGTGTGGATGGTTCCTGAATTGGATCTTCAGGAGAAGGTGGTCCAGCAGATTCGTTGGCGGCTGTGCCGCAGGCAGAAAGGAAAACAGAAATGGCAATAATAAGTGTTGCTAATACAAAAAACCATTGTTTGTTTTGCGTGAATTTCATTTTGATTTTATCCTTAATGGAAAGATAAGAATGAACGAACCTAAAGGTCCCGTATGGATATTATAAGTGGGGATCCGGATTTCGAAGGTAAACTCATATATTTTTTCTTATAGGCAAATCTAAATCCTCACAAATTTCCTTCGGCCAGGACAGTCAATCCGCTCGGTCACCGGGTGATTCATACAGTGGTATACATTGTATAGACACGAAAAGAGGTTCCTGTAAGGTGTATCTCCTTTCTTAAGTT
>JBAWYZ010000325.1:0-2966 GCA_037143255.1 Leptolinea sp.
TTGAAAAACTCAAGTGAGATCAGTTCAGGAGGATTGGTAGGGTTGGACGCTTACCCAGCAAATCAGCGCCACCCAGGACTATTTTCGCCCAAGCTCCCCATGTTCCTGAGTCCTCAGCGGGTGATCCTTCCAGTCTACTGATAAGTGCCTGTAAACTGGACACCGCCTCTTTATGAGCCTCATAAATTGGCATCAATGCCACAGAGTCACCCAGTTCGGCGTCTTCGCGGAGTATATTCCTAGCCTGCTGATAGGTTTCCGTTGCCGATAACTCATTTTTCAACAATGTGTCGAGTGTTTCAATGATATGCATAATTAATCTCCAATGTGATTATTTCTTGATTTCGTGCAATAGCATCATCAAGCATAAGCGCTGAGATTCTTTGAAGTTGAAAGCGCAGCACCGTTTGAAAATAATGCGCCTCCTTCCTCGTAACCTACTAAACTGACGATTCCCCGGTCGAAGAAATATCCTCGGCATGAGCCTGCTCAAAGATTTTTTTCGCTTTATCAACCCCTTCACTGCTTTCCGTATGAACGGAAATCAAGGCACTTCCTCCGACGATTTTTCCCTCATAGCGTTTGGCTTCATACTCCGGAATACCCAGACCGATTAAAGCACCGGCCAAGCCTCCCGTGGCCGCGCCAACTGCCGCACCGCTCAAGGCACCCATAATCGGTCCTGCGGCGATTAACGGACCGACGCCTGGAATAGCCAGAGCACCAATCCCGGCTAACAAGCCGAGTACAGCGCCCGTGCCTAAACCCACTGACCCACCAATAGCAGCCCCTTCCGGCGCTTTGGTGTGCTTTTCATGCGCAAAATCCTGGGTCGTGGATTTATCGGGAAACAGCACCGATATGTCATTGGTTGAAAAACCGGCTGTATAGAGGCTATTCACAATGGTCTCTGTCTGTTCGAGATTTTGGGCGATACAAAAAACTGCTTTAGTCATGTCGTTCTCCTGGGCCTTTATGGCGCCTTAATTTCAAGTTGATTATCTACTTTCAAAACACCAGGCGTATGCTTGGCGATTTTTTTAATTTTCTTGCTTTCTTTCTTACTTTCAACAGGCCCGCGCAAAGTCACCACCCCATTACGGGTGATGATTTTTACATTCTGCGCATTGGCTGATAGTGACTTACTTTTAACCACGGCTTGACGTATGGCAGCCGTTATTTTGATATCACTTTCAGTTTCCTTTTGATCTTCCGGGGTTAACGTCGTGTTATCCTGGTCGCGAACATTGCGCTCGGTGTTTTCCAATGCTGAGTCGGCCGCCAAATAAATGATGGCATCCTGTTCGGCTCGAACAGGACCGGTCATCATTAATAAACCGCCGGTTAAAGTGAACATAACTAACAATAATCGTTTAGACATACTAATCTCCTTAAATTAAATCGTGAGTGTTTCATTTTCAAGACAATTGAATGGCATCCATGCCGACTGCTTCCTTTTCTGGTTTGGTGAAAGTTAAATACGAGAAGGCCTACCCTAGCGCACGAATATTGCAATCAGAATAATAATGGGGATGGGGATGCCGAGAAAGTACAAAAGTATTGAGCGCATTGCTTGTCTCCTTAGTCAGTTAGTTATAGTTGTAATTACTACAGGTCACGTTGCCGGCCGCCGATGGTAGCCGCAAAGCTGGCGACGAATGCACCGATGAGTAGTGAGATAAAGAGCCACAGCGCCGCATAGGCGGAAGCCTTGCGGCCTTTGTCAGCCGCTTCTTTCGCCGCGGTTTCAGTGTCATGCAGTTTGGTCTGCACGCGTGCATACGTATCAATCACTCGCTTCTCCGCATCCTGCTGTCTTAGTCCGGTGCGATATGCGACAACCTGGCCGACATACCGAATGTCTTCTGTGGGCAGGGAGCCTGAGCGAATGGAGTTCATAAAGATGCGTGTAACTTCGGGTATGGACCCCGCCGGAGTGTGTTTCGGGTGCCATAGAGGTATAACGTCACTTCCTGTCATATCCGGGGCGGATACGGTTGAGTTGAAGTCCTTTCTGAATAGCGAATCCACAAAGTAGCTCATCGGTCCATTGTCGCCGTTGGAATTTGTTGTCTCGGAACTAACCACTCTGGCGGTGGCGACATTCTCAGCCATGGCGGCTCCTACCTGAATTCCACTATTGACGATCGACCCAATTACCGAAGTGAGTAGGGCTGCGGTCGCAAGCGCGGCAACGGCCCATGACAGGAAACCGTGAGCGGTGTCGCGGAAGAAAACCTCGTCCGTATGCACATCAACCCACTTGTTTCTTAACCTGCCGGCGAGGTAACCCCCCATTCCGGAAGCAACAAGTTGGGTAAAGGTCAGCCACAGGATGGTCGATACACCGAATGTCGTTGCACTTACACCGCTGTATGCCCAGGGTGAGACCGAGGACAGACCCAAACCTGTTCCCAACATCAAAAGGATCAGCGCCAAGGCGGCGGCTCCCGCAGCTCCCGCTAAGATAGCCCCCCACGACACTGCGCTTGCTTGAGAATAGGTGGGTTCGGTGCAGGTACCTGATGGGGTGCGTCCGTATTCGTTTTCGTCAAGGTCTGAGATTTTAGATAAAGCCATGATAATCTCTATAGAGTTAAGTTTGGTAAATTGTCAAACAAGTCGCCGCCAGCGTCTGTGCGCTATCACACATAGTTGTAAATAATTTGCTGCGTCAGCTAAACAGCTAAATCAGCAACAGGCGTTTGTGTTCCTTCTTTACCTCCATTTGACGATTATCTCTAAACCGAAATAAAGCAAGCTGTAACGAACGAAAGTGAGTGGTGGTGGATAAGCACCTAATTACTGAGGACGAGGCGGGCGTGGGTGTAATGACCCGCCACGGGCGGACATGAGGGATGGGGATCCGCGGGGAAACCCCTGTCATCAAAGCCAGCATGCTGAGGGGCGAGTACAACGTGCTGTCCGCCGTCACCGCCGAAGGGGAAATGGACTATTCAATCCAG
>JBAWYZ010000326.1:0-2946 GCA_037143255.1 Leptolinea sp.
ATGCCACATAGGCGTCCGCCAGGCTGTCCAGGTATTCATCGGTGAGCAGCGGGGTATCGTTGGTCACATTGGAGCGGGAATCGATGATAGAATGGTGCGCGATGAGCGGGGCCGGCGCGCCTACAGGCTTGCTGTAGCGCCCACTGTGCGTTAACTGCAGCACCAGCGCCGGGCGGAAATTCGCCCCCATGGTCGACTGCGCGGCGGCATGCATGCGGTCCACCATCTCTTTAAAGGTGTCCTTGGTCTCCTCGGTGAGCATGATCTGCCGGGGGTTCGCGCGCCCCTCGGGCACTACCGCGCACGCCTCCAGCCAGTGCATACCGGCACCGCCTGCGGCAAAGCGCTCGTACTTGCGCAGCGTCAGGTCAGAGGGCCGGCCATCCAAGTCCGCATCGCACCCCTCCATCGGCTGCACCACCAGGCGGTTCGGCACGGTAATCCGCCCAAACTGCACCGGCGTCCCCAGCACATCCACCGCCTCGGTAACCGGGATATTCACCCCCAACTCGTCGATCTTCGCCTGAAAATCCCCCAAAGTCTTAAAACCAAACCGCTCAAAAGCCGCCATAATTTCTCCGCTTCAATATAATAGTATAGCGCTAAGAATACCGTTAGAGGGAAGGGGGTGTCAAACGGGGGGCCTCAGTATTAGATTTAACCACGAAAGGCACCCGCCTTCGCTCTTCGAGTTACGGCGGGCAGACGAAAAGCAGTGAAATAATATTGACATTGCTCCAAATATCAGATACTATATCATAATAATTTTGCAGTTCAACTTTTTGTGTAATCATTTATTGCGAGGTAACCATAATGAACAAAGCGTCTTCGGATTATGAAACAAAAGAGTTTCAAGCACGGCCTGATCCAGAAACTATAACTGTACACCTTGCGGATCTTGTCGAACAATCAAGGCCTGATCCGCCTGTGAGGACACCTCCACCTGAAGTGGAAACTGGTGATGAATAGCTATGGAACTAAATAGATCATCGGTTTTTAAAAATTGGATTGCTGCGCTTTGTAAGTTTATAATAAGGGCATTGCGGCTTTACTGGCCAGTTATTGTGTTATTTGCGGCAATAGTAGTAATGACAATAATATTGATGCGAATATTAGGAACTCAAAGTGGTCAAGATAGAAAAGATTTGGCAGCTGCTTTAAAAGATATTGTAACCGCTTGTTCGTTGGTAATTGGTGGCCTATGGGCTTTGATAATTTACTACCATAATCGACCTATGTGGCCAAAATTGTCGGGAGTTCAAAAGGTCGATTTTTTATTTGTCGACAGTGCTCATCATCAATTACGTGTATGGGTAGAAATTGAAAACAAAGGAAATGCTCGTGTAATTCTTAATCAAGCAATCATCAGAGTGTACAAACTTCGTCCTTTAGATGGCATCACCAAGACGAAAGATGAGAATTCATTTGAATTGCCGCGAAGGGATGGGCGATGGATATTTTCAGACTCCAACACCAAACAACTTGATCTGCCTAGCGAAGTAAACGGTGATTTTTCTATCGAAATTGAACCAGGTGAATTTGAACGACTCGCTTTTGATTTTTTAATACCCACTAATTGGATTCAAATTGAAGTATCTACACATCTAGAAAACAAACTAAAAAAAACGGAACATGGTTGGAAATTTATTACAATACATGAAGTTCCGCAGAGTTCGCTGGTAATACCGCCAAATTAAGAAGCATGAGACCTCTATCTAATAAACAAATACATACTTCAACATCTCAATATAATAACATACAGCAAGCGGTTGACATTAAATATTCATGAGAATAGTCTAGCTAAAGATGAGGAGTAACAAATGGACTGGTCAAATGCAAAATCCCTTTCTGATCTAGGTGAACTTACTTCGAGGTGGCTAACGGGAGAAATCTCAACCTGCCCGTCTCAGTCAGCACCACCAGATTGTGAAACAGGCAAAATCGTCAAGTATCTCATAGCTATAAACAAGCTGGGGTTCGTTACTGACTTCTCGCAGCCAGCAGGCAAATTTGATAACGGGTATGCACAACGGGCATGTGTTTCAGGTTTCTGTAGTGAGAGTCATGCTTTGGCTGTCGCTGGCCTAACTTTATCTACAAACCTCATTGTTCATGCATTCCCTCCGAATCAATCTGGAGGATATCAAATCCCCATAACAATTGTAGATTATCATCCATTTACTTGGCACGGATTACATTCTCCAGAAGATTGTTATGAAATGGTTGTAAATCCAGATGCGATCAATGAACTTCTTCGGTCCTGGTACTTGATTGTTATCGACCCTAATTGGGGCAGACAGCAATTTCTTTGGACGCATACTCTAAAGGCTATGGGAGAAGATAATTGTCTTTTTGACAGTCGACCTTCGCCAGATTTGAATTTGGATGTAGATTTTGTGTTTTGATTGTTTGTTCTGGAATGCGCTACCCCGGGCGAAACCCGAGGTAAAACAATATCCACCACGTACTATTTTCTCCCTCACACCTCCGGCAGATACCCCCCCATCTCGATCAGCCGGGCGCGGAGACGATCAGTGTCTACCGCGTGGACGTCGTGGCCGGGGGTGGCGGCGGCGTGGGCGGCGGCTATGCCTGCAGCTTCGCCCATGGCCAGGCAGGTGGGCATGACGCGGGTGGAGCCTTGCGTGATTCGGTCGGTGGAGATGCTGCGGCCGGCTATCAGCACGTTGCGCAGGCCTTTGGGCGTCAGGCAGCGATAGGGGATGCCGTGGCTCTCGCCCGGGCCGTAGTGGTGAGTCATTCCGCTGAACTCCGGGTCACCGGCGAGGTTGGCGGCGATCTTTTCCTTGGGATGGTGTACATCGATGGGGTAGCTGTTGCGGCAGATCTCGTCGGGGAAGCTGCGCCGGGCCTGGTAGTCCTCGAAGGTCAGCAGGTAATCGCCCAGCACGCGCCGCGTCTCGCGGATGCCCATCAGGCTGCCGG
>JBAWYZ010000327.1:0-2929 GCA_037143255.1 Leptolinea sp.
TAATGCAAAATGTGCAAAATGCATCGCAGCCATCCTGCACTTTGATGAAAGCCCGAGTGCGATGTCGTGTGCCAGGTAGAAGCTGACGTTCCAAAACATCCATCTCCAACTCTTCAGGGTTAAGACCAAGAATAGTCGATGTCAACAGATCTTTATCCTTGTTCAGTACAACGCGTAGAGAACTGATGAGAGCTTTCGCTTGTTCAGGTTCAAGCGTTGCCCAACAGCCAGTGGCCACAATCTCTGCTCCTGTCGATTGCCGGCGAGCCTGCCGGATTTTCTGGCGTGAATCAGAGGCGGCCTGCATGGTAACAGCGCAGGTATTAACGACTACCAAATCCGCTTCGGACATATTTGCTACAATGCTATGCCCAGCCGTCCGGAATTGACGCGCCATCCGTTCAATTTCACTCTGGTTTAGCCGGCAGCCGACTGTATCCAGGAAAACCTTCATACTTTTCCTTCAATGCAATAATGAACATATAACCGGATTCTAACACGCAGTCAAAATTCAAATCCTACAAGGAATCATCCTTGATTTGATAATACTGTTGCAGCAACCTGCGAGCCATTTTTCCTTCTATTGAATTCCCCGAGAACTTCACGGTCTTAAGAAGCGCCTCCTTTGCCAATACCGAATTTCCGGCCGTAATGGCAACCTGACCTATATGCAGCCAGGTGGGAGCGTATTCCGGATTCAGCGAAAGCGCTTCCGAAAAAGCCTGATTCGCTTTCTCTGGATCGCCCGAAGCCAACAGTAGCAAACCGTATACATCCTGAGCCTCCGGGATATCGGGTGCCAAGCCCACTGCCTTTTCAGCCGCCGGCAAACCCAGGTCACTCACCCGATACTCGTATTGCACACAGAACCGTGCCAGCGCCGTCTGTTTCACATAATCCAACGGCGACAATTCAGCAGCTTTCTGATAAGCGGTCACAGCATCTTCCATTTTTCCAGTTTCAGCAAGAACACTTCCTAATTCCATGTACCAGGTGGATTCAGCCGGTTGATCTTCAATATTATTCTGCAAAAGGGTAAGCGCCATAGCATATTCATGTTGGCGGCGGAAATACAATGCGGCCAACCCCCGCACTCCAGAAGAATCGGGGGCCAAGTGCAGCGCCCGGTTGATCTGCTCACTTCCGTTCAATCCGCGCTGCTGCCGGGCTTCGGCCAAAAAAGCCCACGCCTCTGCAAAATTCGGGGAATAATCGACTGCCTGTTGCAGCCAATATTCTGCCATGTCCCAATTTTCAATTCCGCCAAAAGCACGGCCGATTTTTACCCTGCGGATTGCCTCATTTTTCTCCAGATGGGCAGTAGCAATCTGATTACCGGCCTGGATAAGCCAGGCGGGTTTGCTGGGAGCAGATTCCCATTCCTGCAACCCTTCTTTTTGATTTACAGTCAGCATTAAGAGAACTTTTTCAAACTCATAATCCTTGTTTGCCGGAACCAGGCGAACCAAGTCCAATTGGTTTTGATAAGCTTCTTCAAACCGGTTTTGAGAGCGGTAGAGTTTTACCAGCATCTGATAGGCTAATTCAGTCTCCATCCCGGTCTTTTTCAAGCGCACCAGAGAAAGCAAGGTATCTTCCATTTGACCCGGCCGTCCGGATTGTTCGTATCCCTTCGCAAGAGTCATCCACGCAGTGGAATCAAGCAAGTGATTACGACTCAGCGGTTCAAGAATGTCAATCGCGCGAGCGGATTTACCCTGATCAAGATACCCGGCTGCCAAGTCAGACCAGGGGAGATTTCGCCAGGGTTCAATGGATTGAATCCATACAAATTGGACTTCAGCCTCTTCTGGCAAACCTTTCATCATATACAACCGGGCATTATTCAATCCATTTAATATTCGGGCATCGCTCAGCGAGGGGCGAAGAAATACGAGAATAATTCCTACCAGCGACAATCTGAGGAGCAAAGATGAGTTCTCTGTTTTCACAGGCTAATTATACGAGAACACCGGCAGAAATAGTTTCTTGACACTGCTTAACCGCTGTGTTAAAGTAGAGGCGCATTAATCTTGAAAACTTCAGCGTTAACTGATCAAATCTCACACTTTGGAACTTTCTTGAAAACTACAATCGTAATTCCCACATATAACGAAGCAATAAATCTTCCCATTCTGGTAGATAAACTCTTTGAGCTCCCTTTGCAGAATTTATCCATTCTAGTTGTAGATGATAATAGCCCTGATGGAACTGGGGCAATTGCTGATGATCTATGCAAGAAAACAAATGGTCGGGTGCAGGTGATGCATCGCGCCGGGAAACTTGGACTCGGCACGGCCTACATCCAGGGGTATCGTCAGGCAATTCGTGAAGGTGCAGATGCAGTTGGTCAAATGGATGCTGACTTCTCTCACCCTCCCGAGAAAATCGTTGAACTGGTAAAAACGCTCGAAACCTGCGATATGGCGCTCGGTTCGCGCTATGTACCCGGTGGCAAACTGGATGAAAACTGGCCATTCTGGCGTAAAGCTTTATCCGTCTTCGGCAATTTTTATGCCCGCACCATCCTCGGTCTGCCATTAAGAGATGTCACCGGCGGTTTCCGGTTATGGAAAAAAGAAACCCTTACCACTATGCCGTTGGACCGCATCCGTTCCAACGGGTACGTTTTCCAGGTGGAAATGGCCTATGTTGCTACTAAGCTGGGATTCAAATTCAAGGAAATCCCCATTTATTTTGCCGACCGTCGTTGGGGTGAATCGAAAATGTCGATGAAAATCCAGGTTGAAGCCGCCATCCGCGTCTGGCAGTTGCCCGGCCTGTACCGCGATCTTTAGGTTCTGGAAATTCTACCAAAATATTATCAGACCGGCTGATGTTTCAAGACGACTGAAACTGATAACTGCGCTTTATTTGACCCACAGGTTGAAGAGTGCTATCATCTATTTAGCGGATTTATTTTTTATTT
>JBAWYZ010000328.1:0-2922 GCA_037143255.1 Leptolinea sp.
GGCTCGGTGGTTTGACAGGAGGCGACTCCGGTGGAGTTTTTACTGCCCGGCGTGGAATTGAAAAAACATTGTTTTGGATCACAATCGCCCTTGGCATTATTTTTGTTGTTCTCACGATTGTTACGGTAATTGTCAGTAAATAATATAGGATTATTCGCTCAATTCATTGCGCGGACTCTTAGAGGGCGACGCTACAAAGCCTGAAGCGCTCGTCCTATTTTGTTTATGATGAAAAATCTTCGTTGGCAGATTGTAATCATCTTTTTAACCGGTCTCGTTGTCGGGATTTTGTTATTGGGTGAACAGAAAAGCCCTGGACTGTTGGAAGTAACTCCCCGACCGGCTCAGGGTGGTATTTACACAGAAGCAGTCGTTGGCGCGCTTCAGCGGTTGAACCCGGTTCTGGACCGTCAAAATCAACCTGATAGAGATATCGATCGGCTGATTTTCAATGGGCTGGTGCGGTTTGATTCCCGTGGTATTCCGCTTCCCGATCTGGCAGAATCCTGGGGAATTTCTCAGGATGGAAAAATCTATAACTTTTCACTCCGTCCGGGTCTGAAATGGCATGATGGTCAACCGGTGACGGCCGATGATTTCGTGTTTACAGTAGAAATGCTGCGGAGTGGGAATCCGTCCATTACGATGGATGTACAGGAGTTTTGGAAGACTGTTGAAGTGAAAGGGATGGGAAATAACATCCAATTCCGTCTGCCTGAGCCATTTGCACCTTTCCTCGATTACGCTACCTTCGGAGTTATCCCCCGGCATTTACTGAATGGATTATCCGGAGATGCGTTTATCAATTCGCCATTTAATCTTCAACCTGTTGGTACCGGCCCATTTCAGTTTGAGCGTTTGATTGTAGATAACGATAGGATATCCGGTGTGGTGTTGCGTGCCTATAAAGATTATCACGGACAAAAACCGAATCTTTCACAAATAGTTTTTCTTTTTTACCCCGATTCGATTGGCGCATTGACTGCCGTAAAAGAAAACCGGGCTCAAGGAATTAGCAAACTCACATTGGATATATTGCCGCAGGCGCTGGCATATCCGAATTTGTCGGTTTATTCCAGCCGAAAACCGGAAATGTCGATATTGTTAATGAATTTGAAAAATCCAGAAGTCGCTTTCTTTCAGGAAGTGCAAGTTCGTAAAGCCATTTTGCGAAGCATCAATCGTCAGTGGTTGGTTGATAATCTCATGCAAGGACAAGCTATTCAAGCCGACGGTCCGATTTTTCCGGGCACATGGGCTTATTATGATGGCATAAAGCCAGTTGGGTTTGATCCGGATATTGCCCGCCGTGATTTGAAAGAGAACGGGTGGGTATTGGCTGGCGAAACAGATACTATTCGTTCCAAAAAGGAAGCATACCTGAAATTCAAACTCACAGTGCCGGAAACAGAAAAGCATAAAAATCTGGCTGGAGCGATACAGCGTGATTTGGCTGCCGTAGGTATTCAGGCTGATCTTGAAATTATGCCTTATGAGGCTATTCTGAGTGACCGCTTGAATCCCAGAACATATCAGGCGGCATTGGTCGACCTAAACCTTTCAAAATCACCGGATCCGGATCCTTATCCGTTTTGGGACCAGGTGCAGGCGACTGGTGGACAAAACTATTCTCAGTGGGATCACCGCGTTGCCAGTGAAATGCTTGAGCAAGGGAGAATAACCACTAACCTGGATGAACGATCTCGGTTGTACCGCAATTTTCAATTAATATTTGAAGATGAAGTCCCAGCTATCCCTCTGTTTTACCCGGTGTACGCCTGGGGGGCCGATGTCACGATCCGTGGAGTGCGCATGGGACCATTGTATGATACATCAGACCGCTTTTCTTCTGTCCAGGATTGGTATTTATCCCTTCAACCGGCGATAAAACCAAACCTGATACCGACAGCTTTGCCTTAAGTTTTCATAGGGGACCCGATGACTGACCAATTAAAAACGGATTTGGCATATATCCAGTCAGCAGTAGATGAATTGGAGATGTATCTGCTATCGGAGGATGTCATCCGACAATTACCTGGCATCAGTTTTTCAGTTGGCGGTATATTACTGGCATATCAGCGTATCTCTGCTGCAAATCTTGAAGATCGGGTTCTTTCCGAATGGAAAGCGCTGGAAGAACTCCGCAGCCATTGGAAAATCGCCTGGGGAAATAAATGTCTTCTTGAAATGAAGATGCGCCTGCGTCAATGGGGTGATTTTATTCTTGGAATGGCATCTGATGAACATGAGTCTTCCTCTGCCTATCGTCATCAGGTTCGCAACCGGGTTATTTTGCAATTATTAGTAGATAGTATTCCAGCGCAGGCTGAAACCTACGCTGAAAGTATTAAGAGAAAAGATACAATTCTCCAAAAGTATTCAGTTGATAATGACTTTGTCTGGGAAGCGCAAGTTCAATCTGGTTTTTCCAGGGAAAAATATTGGTATTTATACCGAGCAATGAAATATGAAAAGGCACATATATGAGTTCTTTCTATACACGCAAAGGCGATGACGGCACAACTTCCTGGCTGGGTAAGGGGCGCATCAAGAAATTTGATTTGCGGCTGGAAACCCTGGGGACACTGGATGAGACCTCAGCATTTTTAGGAATGGCACGCGCTCAGGTGAAAACAGAACAAATTAAAGACATGATTCTGCTGATTCAGCGAGATTTGCAAGGGATTATGGCAGAAGTTGCTGCCGACCTCAAAGAGGCGGTTCATTTCCGAATATTACAAGAAGAAAGAGTTGCCTGGTTGGAAGAACAAATAGAAATAATCACCCAGTCGGTTGGTTTACCGGGTGGTTTTATCGTCCCAGGGGAAACAGTTGGAGGAGGCGCAGTGGATGTTGCCCGAACGGTCATCCGCCGAGCGGAACGACGAGTAGCGGAATTGCATCATACCGGAGGTATTACCA
>JBAWYZ010000329.1:0-2908 GCA_037143255.1 Leptolinea sp.
CAATTAACCCGGTACTACGCAGCAGGAGCCGCATCCTTTTCCGAGTATGCTTTGATAACCGCCGCGATTTGCCTTGCAGGCTCGGCGATTGTACGGACAAGTTGGATAGAGGGGGCTTGAAGTACACCCAGCAGACGTGCGCGCATGACGGGCAGCGGAGGCATTTCGGCCAACGCGGTTACTTCACGGCCTGTTAGTGCCTTGCCATCCAGGAATCCGCCTTTAAACTTGAATACTTCTGATCCCTTAATCGCATCAGTCAGCGCTTTTGCGAAGACGGGCGCATCTGTGTGCGCAAAACCGCACAGGGTTGAGCCTTCCAGCAATGTGCCACTATCAATACCGGAATTTTCAAGCACGCGTTTCAATAATGTATTCTTGGTGACGTGGATCTGCCCACCGGCATCTCGGGCTTTATTACGTAAATTGTCAATTTCTTTCATTGACATCTTTCCGTATTCCATCAAGAAGACTGCCTGGCTCTGTTTAAACCAGTCCTGATATTTATCGATCATTTCCGTCTTATGTTTCTTTGTAAATGCCACAGAAAATTCACCTCCTTTCTAAAAATAAAGTCTTTGCCTTCAGATTGCTGGCAAAGACTTCCGAAAACCGCATCATGCGGTTGGTAAATTTATTTCGGTAAGTCTTCACCTCGGCAGGATATTAAGCCCATAACAGGCACCGGCTATCTTTGGTGAAGGCGTTCTTATTAAATATTTTACTCAGCCGGGCTAATAATGACTATTAGTCCGGCTGTGATTATTACACTACTCAGTGCTTTCCATGCTCTGCGCGAGATTAGGTTCCAATTTGATGCCAGGGCCCATGGTTGTGGTCAAAGTAATATGTTTGATAAATGTGCCTTTGGAGGCAGATGGTTTGGCTTTGCGAATTGCATCCATCAAAGCCGAAAAATTTTCAACAAGTTTTTCTGCACTGAAAGAAACTTTGCCTATGGGGACGTGAATATTCGCGGTTTTGTCCAAACGAAATTCTACACGGCCGGCTTTTGCTTCATTAATAACCCTAGGCAGGTCTTCAGCGGGTACAACGGTACCCGCTTTAGGGTTCGGCATAAGACCGCGTGGCCCGAGCACACGACCGAGGCGACCGGCTTTACCCATCATATCGGGTGTAGCGATGGCGACATCAAAATCTGTAAAACCAGCTTGAATTTTATTGATCCATTCATCGGTGTCTGCCACGTAATCGGCTCCACCCTGTTGCGCTAGGGTAGCCCCTTCACCCTGGGCGAAAACCAGAACGCGAACTTTCTTTCCAAGTCCGTTGGGGAGCACGACCACATCTCGGATCATCTGGTCAGCCTGTCGCGGGTCTAAACCCATCCGCATATGGACTTCAACTGTAGAATCAAATTTTGTAATGGATGTAACTTTTATAAGATCCATCGCTTGCGAAGGACCATAGAATATTTGAGGATCAATTTTTGCCTGGGCTTCCAGGTATTTCTTTCCATGTCTAGCCATTATTTCTCCTTTGTGGTCATGACGGGCTGGTGGACCAACCCTCCCACGATTAATTAGTCAACAACTGTCAGCCCCATATTGCGGGCAGTTCCTTCGATCTGTTGCATAGCAGCTTCCACTTCGAAAGCATTCATATCTTTCAACTTCTGCTCTGCGATCTCACGAACCTGGGCGCGGGTTACTTTACCAACCTTTTCTCGGTTGGGGACACCAGAACCTTTGTCAACCCCGGCTGCTTTTTTAAGTAGAATTGCTGCGGGGGGAGATTTGAGAACAAAAGTAAATGAACCATCTGAATAGATGGTAATTTCTGCAGGAATGATATCGCCAACACGATTTTGTGTCCGGGCGTTATATTCTTTGCAGAATGCCATAATGTTGATACCATGCCCGGCAAGGGATGGACCAATCGGGGGGGCTGGATTTGCTTTTCCAGCCGGGATTTGTAACTTGACGATTGCTTTTATTTTCTTTGCCACTGTTTATCTCCTTTGTGGTATTGGCGGGTTTAAGTTTACCCTCCCACGATTTTCAGGCAGGTCTAGATGCCTGCCAAAATTATGATTTTTCGACCTGCAAAAAGTCCAGTTCTACAGGTGTTTCACGACCAAAGAAATTGACCATTACACGTACTTTGGTACGTTCCATGTCGATTTCAGCGACCGTGCCACGGAAATCGTTGAACGGGCCATCGACAATCCGGACTCTCTCGCCAACTTTGAATGAAACTTTAATGTGCGGGGCTTCGGCTTCCATCCGGCGTAATATTTGGGCAACTTCGTCGGAACGCAGGGCGGTGGGGTTGTTTCCCATTCCAACAAATCCGGTCACTCCTGGAGTGTTCCGGACAACATACCACGATTCCTCGGTCAGGATCATATTGACCAGAACATATCCGGGGAAAACATGGCGCTCCACAACTCGGCGCTTGCCGTCTTTGACTTCGATTTCTTCCTGAGTAGGAATTACGACATCAAAGATCTTATCTTTAACGCCCATTGTTTCGATCCGCTGTTCGAGGTTATGCCGTACTTTATTTTCATAACCCGAATAACAATGAATCACATACCAGCAACGTTCGGTTGAGGTTTCAATTAACTCCGAGTCATCATCTCTTCGAGATTCTGATCTGCCAGGCGTTGTTTGAATAGGCGCGGCAGGCTTCTCGGGTTGAGTTAAATTAACCTCTTCCGATTCAGGTTGGGTCAGTGAATCATCCTGGTCCATAATATTCTGCGCGTCCATTTCCATATATCAAACCTCTTCGTTGGTTAAATCAACCATCTTACTAAGTGTAAAGCAAGGTAACCAGCCGGGAGAAAACCCAATCCAATAAACCCAGCACTATGCTCATGCCAAACATGACAAGCAAAACGATGCGTGTCAGACGCCATGCATCATGGGTAGTTGGCCAGCTG
>JBAWYZ010000330.1:0-2903 GCA_037143255.1 Leptolinea sp.
GCAGGGTGTTAAGTGCGGAGTAGAACATCAGGCCGACAACGACACTATATATCAGAATCAGGTAGCGCAATTTTCCAAGCGAGGCCGGCGGCAGTGCCTGGTTGATGTGCCTGCCGATGAAGAACGATATCAACCCAACCGGAACAAAGTACAGAATTTTCCTACCTTTCAAATCGCAAACAGAAATTGTTACTCACCCATTTTTATTGACCATTTATTGACTTAACCCTTTCATTTCCTAGCCGCGCCAGCGCATTTCAAGGCCATCATCCCATCTTGGATCAGAACCGATCATAGAAACTTGTTCCCAACTTTTACCCCCTGGCAGGAGGACATGCCCTGGCTTGGGGCGGTCTTCGTTGGTTGATATGCGAGTTTTTGTTTGGCCACAAGCCGGGCAGCCAAAATCGACCACTAAGTTTACTCGCCTAATTGGATGTAATATGGATGAACAATTTGAGCAAACAAAGTTCTCCAAAATTGCTGGATCGCCACCCGCAAGGCCATACGCAGGCACATCTCCCAGTACACGGCTGCCTGCCCGCACCCTGCAGTGCTCTCCCAAAATTACCCCACCCATGACCTCGGCGTTCACTCCGATATGCGCACCCTGCCTGATGCGTGTTAAAGAAGCAAGAACATCCCCGACTGCCATTTTTACCCCCACCTTCACGCCAGCAGCAAGGATGACTTCTTCCCCAATTTCTAATGGACCCACCAATACAGCGGAATGCCCAATGACTACTGCCCGCTGAAGTATCACTGATCCAAGCAGTTGAACATCCCGGTCCAAACGCACAACCTGGCCCAGGCGGGATTTTGCGCCAATTGTGCAACCGGAATCTATACGGCAAGTACTCGGAATGACTGCGCCCATTTCGATATGGGTATTTGGGAAAAACTGCATTAATTGAATATCATTTGTGGCCATCTCAAACTCCTGTAATATTTAGAATATTTGTTCTATACACAACAGGATACACCATTTCACTGAATTATGCAAGACCCAAAAAGTAAATTGCTATGCAAAGCATGGGCTATCTGGCGATAGAACAGACATTTTCAAAGCGCCAAACCCAGAAAGCATTCGAATTCAACTAAAAAAATGGCAAAACCAGGTATGCCTACAATCATCTGGCTTCCAGACCCACAGAGAACGGTTATTGGTTTTGGAACACCAATAACTCGATATCGAAATATTGCCGAATTTGAGCGATCTTATGGAGTTTTTCAAGGTTACTTTGGGGTCGGGGCGTCCGTGCGAAGCGTTTCTACCCGACCCCTCAATAACATGCTAATTACCAGACTCTTGTAGACTGATTTGCTAGTCTTTTATGCAATGATTTAACATAATCATTAAGCGCTGATATATTCTTATTATTCAGATTATAAACTTATATTACTCAAGGTGTAATAATAAAATTCTTGACTTTTGAGGTGCCGCCACCAGGTTTGGGGTTTACCACCTTGATTGCCAGCTTTTTATTGGGGCTTGCCAATAATGCTGCAGGAACAGTTGCCTCAAGAGTAGTAAGGTTTACCTGAGTGGTTGTTAAAGGCACTTTCCCAAAATATATGACCGATCCATTCATAAAGTTCGTTCCAGTTATTGTTATTAAGAAGGAAGGACTACCCGCAGAAACCGATAAAGGCAGTATGCTGGTTAGACTAGGTTTCTTAAATTTCGCTGAATTCATCCCCCATACCTGCCCACCAAAATTTTTATTCCAGGTACCAATAAATAGATTATTCTTATACACCTCCAATCCGACATTACTTTGAACCATCAGGTTGCCTGATGATCCCAGCCCATTCTGATTGAGTATGGAAAATTTTACCCCATCCGATGTGCGCCAAATTTGCTGCCCTTCATTTCGATTAGCAGTTATCACATATAGGTATCCATCCAGAGAGTATACAGTTCTCATCCAGTAGTTATTTGAATTACCAAAACCATCTGTATTGACTGAACTCCAGGATACACCATCAAACTTCCATAATTGCCCACCTGAAGAACCTGCATAATAGGTGCCCACATACAACGTGTGATTATAGACAGCCATCGACCCCGTATCTGTATTAAGAGGGTCACCAAACCCGCCAGTTTGGTCTTTTTCCCATGTACCACTATCACCACTCGGACTACTCCAAATTTCCATTCCATCGACGTCATTGTCTGCACCGTCATACAAATGACCGTTGTAAACTACCATGCTGTAAATCTTATACGAATTATTATTATCATTACCGGTGTCACCCAACAGCCAGCTGCCACTATTTCCAGTCAGACTGCGGTACATGACTGCACCCACTCTATCGCCATATCGTTTCTCCACGGTTGCGTAGAGGTACCCATTGTAAACAACATGTATCGCAACGCTCACCCCGGAACCACTTACACCAAAAGCGTCTGGCACTACTTCTTCCCAGTTTATGCCATTACTTGTTCGCCAGATCTGTCCGGGGACATCAATTTCTGTCCAAGTTGCTGTAGACGCATACAACTGACCACCAAATACTGTAAAACCTGAAACCACCGGTGTGTCTTTCCCTCTACCGAAACCGCCTGAATTTGTGTTTACCCAGTTCTTTCCGTCCAGGCTCCTCCAGATTGAGGACCCCCTTTCCCAATTCGCTCCCGCAGCATATAGATATCCATTAAATGTCTTCATCGCACTGATACCCTGCGAATAAAAGTCATTAAACCCATTAATATTCTTTTGTGTATATCCAACGATCCCGGGCACAAATTTCTTGATAGCTCCCTGACTGTATAAACTGGATGTATATACAGCCCCTTTAGCGTCAACTGCTATCCCTTGTACCGCCTCGATACAATCCTGTGGAATAATCTGGCCAGGTGTACTTTTTGAGCAACCATCGATACTGGAAAGGTACTGGCC